>JABFYB010000743.1 GCA_013361475.1 Hamadaea sp. | reverse complement strand
GATGCGGTGCCGGTCAGCTGCAGCCGCTGGTGGAGCCGCAGCCCTCGCAGACGTAGCAGCTACCGGCGGGGCGCATCTTCGTGCCGCAGGTGAAGCACAGCGGCGCGTCGGCGGCCTTGCCCAGCACCGCCTCCAGCAGCTCGGTCGACGAACCGGCGGTCTTGGCCGGGGCCGTGGCCTGGATCTGCAGGACCGGCTTCTCCGGGGCGGCCGGCGGGACGTACTCCGTGCCCTCCTCCTCGGCGCGCAGCTGGGCGGTCCGCTCGGCGGCGGTGAAGATGCCCAGCTCGGCCCGCCGGTCGTAGGGGAGGAAGTCGAGCGCCAGGCGACGGAAGATGTAGTCCATCACCGAGTTCGCGATCCGGATGTCCGGGTCGTCGGTCATGCCCGCCGGCTCGAACCGCATGTTGGTGAACTTGCCGACGTAGGTCTCCAGCGGCACGCCGTACTGCAGGCCGATCGAGATCGCGACGGAGAAGGCGTCCATGACGCCCGCCAGGGTCGAGCCCTGCTTGGACATCTTCAGGAAGACCTCGCCGAGACCGTCGTCCGGGTAGGACGAGGCGGTCAGGTAGCCCTCGGCGTCGCCGACCGTGAAGGAGACCGTCTGCGACGGGCGCTTCTTCGGCAGCCGCTTGCGGACCGGCCGGTACTCGACGACCTTCTCGACCTCGGCCGCCGCGACCGGGACGACCTCGGACTTCTCCTCCGCCTTGGCCTTCTTGCCGCCGACCGACAGCGGCTGGCCGACCTTGCAGTTGTCGCGGTAGATGGCCAGCGCCTTCAGGCCCAGCCGCCAGCCGTCGAAGTACATCCGCTCGACGTCCTCGACCGTCGCCGACTCGGGCATGTTGACGGTCTTGCTGATCGCGCCGGAGATGAACGGCTGGATCGCCGCCATCATGAGCACGTGGCCCATCGGGGAGATGGCCCGCTCGCCCATGGCGCAGTCGAAGACCGACAGGTGCTCGGACTTCAGACCCGGGGCGTCCACGACGTGACCGTGCTGAGCGATGTACTCGACGATCGCCTCGACCTGCTCCTCCTGGTAGCCCAGGGCCCGCAGCGCGCGCGGCACGGTCTGGTTGACGATCTGCATCGAACCGCCGCCGACCAGCTTCTTGAACTTGACCAGCGCCAGGTCGGGCTCCACGCCCGTCGTGTCGCAGTCCATCATGAAGCCGATGGTGCCGGTGGGCGCCAGGACGCTCGCCTGGGAGTTGCGCCAGCCCTGCTTCTCGCCGATCTTGTTGCCGAGCTGCCACTGCTTGGCGGCTTCCTTGGTGATCGCCTTCGCGACGTCGCCGATCGGCTTGATCTCGTCGGCCGCGGCCGCGTGCTTACGCATCACGCGCTGGTGCGGCGTGGCGTTGCGGGCGTAGCCGTCGTAGGGGCCGACGACCCCCGCGAGCTCGGCCGACCGCCGGTACGCCGTCCCGGTCATCAGCGCCGTGATCGCGGCGGCGACCGCCCGGCCACCCTCCGAGTCGTAGGGCAGGCCGCTGGCCATCAGCAGGGCGCCGAGGTTGGCGTAGCCGATGCCGAGCTGCCGGTAGGCCCGGGTGTTCTCGGTGATCTTCTTCGTCGGGAAGTCGGCGAAGCAGATCGAGATGTCCATCGCGGTGATGACGAACTCGACCGACTTGACGAACTTCTCGATGTCGAACGAGCCGTCCTCGTTCAGGAACTTCATCAGGTTGAGCGAGGCCAGGTTGCACGAGGTGTCGTCCAGGTGCATGTATTCCGAGCAGGGGTTGCTCGCCGTGATGCGGCCGGTCTCCGAGCAGGTGTGCCAGTCGTTGATGGTCCCGTCGTACTGGATGCCGGGGTCGGCGCACTCCCAGGCGGCCTGCGCGAGCTTCCGGAACAGCGACTTGGCGTCGATCGTGTCGATCACCCGACCGTCGAGCCGCCCGATCAGGTCGAAGCCCTTGCCCTCCTCGACCGCGTGCATGAACTCGTCGGTGACGCGGACGGAGTTGTTGGCGTTCTGGTACTGGACGCTGATGATGTCCTTGCCGCCGAGGTCCATGTCGAACCCGGCGTCGCGCAGGGCCCGGATCTTGTCCTCTTCGCGCGCCTTGGTCTCGATGAACTCCTCGACGTCCGGGTGGTCGACGTCCAGGATGACCATCTTCGCCGCGCGCCGGGTGGCGCCGCCGCTCTTGATCGTCCCGGCCGACGCGTCGGCGCCACGCATGAAGCTGACCGGGCCGGACGCCGTGCCGCCGGAGGAGAGCAGCTCCTTGCTCGCCCGGATGCGGGAGAGGTTGATGCCGGAGCCGGAGCCGCCCTTGAAGATCAGCCCCTCCTCCTTGTACCAGTCCATGATCGAGTCGACCGAGTCGTCGACCGACAGGATGAAACAGGCGCTGACCTGCTGGGGGCTGGGGGTGCCGACGTTGAACCAGACCGGGGAGTTGAAGCTGAACACCTGGTGCAGCAGCATCCAGGTCAGCTCGTGCTCGAACAGCTCCGCGTCGTCGGTGGAGGCGAAGTAGCCGAACTCCTCGCCGGCCTTGCGGTAGGTCTGCACCACGCGGTCGATCAGCTGGCGCAGGCTCCACTCGCGCTCGGGGGTGCCGACCGCGCCGCGGAAGTATTTCGTGGTCACGATGTTGGTGGCGTTGACGCTCCAGAACTCGGGGAACTCGACCCCCCGCTGCTCGAAGTTGATCGAGCCGTCCCGCCAGTTGGTCATGACGACGTCGCGACGCTCCCACGTCACCTCGTCGTAAGGGTGGACCCCTTCCGTGGTCCAGACCCGGTCGATCTTCAGCCCCGCCGCTCGCGTGCGTCCCGCCATCGTGAGCCCCCTCCAGCTTTCACATCTGTATAACGCGTGCTTGTGACATTTCAGTTCGTGATGTAGCGCGCCCCAGCAGGGCGTTCAGACGGCGGTGGTGCTGCCGTTGCGGGTACGCAGCGCGGCGATCTCGCGCTCGAAGTCCTCCAGCGACTCGAAGTCCCGATAGACGCTCGCGAATCGCAGGTACGCCACCTCGTCCAGCTCCCGGAGGGGCTGCAGGATGGCCAGGCCGACCTCGTGCGAGGGGACCTCGGCCGCCCCACGGGCCCGGATCGTCTCCTCCACCCGCTGTGCGAGCAGGGCGATCTTGTCCTCGTCGACTGGCCGGCCCTGGCACGCCTTGCGTACGCCGCCGACGATCTTGGCGCGGCTGAACGGTTCGGTGACCCCGCTGCGCTTCACGACGGCGAGGACGGCCTCTTCGACCGTGGTGAACCGTTTGCCGCATTCGGGGCAGTGCCGCCGCCGCCGGATGATCTGTCCGTCTTCGGCTTCCCGGGAATCCACCACGCGGGAATCGGCGTGCCGACAGTACGGGCAGCGCATGAGGTCCCCTCCTCCCACCCGGCCGGGTACCACGTCCGGCGGACATGGCTGATCACGGGCCGTCCTCGAAAGGCCGACGCCGATGAGATGACGCAGATCACTGTGGCCGGTCACTCGACGCTATCTATAGATGTCGAGCGCCTCGGTCACCACAAGATGTGGGGTTGAACTTATTCCTCGGACGGTCGCCGCGCAAGTTCGACACGGCTTTGCCGACACGTGTCGCGAATCTCAACACGCCGCGCCGCCTCGTGGTTACTGCCCGCGTTGAAGCCACCCGAAAGGCGGGGCTTGAAAGCGGTACCAGAACAACCGTACGATGTCGAGACCGACACGCGTCGTACAACTGTTTGAAGGTGTCGGCGAAACACGATACGGTCATCTCAGCGAATCCGGACACAACGCCGCCAGCGGTGCTCGGGCCTTCGCCGAATGATCAGCTTCCCCGGATCAGTTCAGCAGGAGGGCAGCCAGATGGCGTCCGAGAAGAAGCCCAAGACCGCGATGCGCAGCGTGGCCTCG
>JABFYB010000370.1 GCA_013361475.1 Hamadaea sp. | reverse complement strand
CAATGATCAGCGAGTCAGAGGAGCGCGGCGTCGGCGAGGAATTTCCCGACCCGGGCGATTTCGTCGGTGTCGAGGGGAATCTGCGGCAAAGCGGTCGTCGGGTAGTCGATCACCCCACGGAGGTGCAGCGCGGCCTTGAACGCCCCGAGCGCCGACGAGCTGCGGCCCATGTGCGGGCCGCCCACGGCGACCAGCCCGAAGAGGCGGAACAGCCGTTCCTGCTCGGTCCGCGCGGCGACCCAGTCGCCCGCCCGGGCGTGCTGGTAGAGGCGTACGTAGCCGTGCGGGTCGACGTTGCCGAGACCGGGCACCACGCCGTCGGCGCCCATCCACAGCGCGGAGTCGACGGTCAGCTCCGAGCCGGTGAACACGGCGAAGCCGGGGAGGTCCCGATCCCGGCGGCCGAGGATCACCTCCCGGAAACCGCCCTCGTCGCCGCTGGAGTCCTTCAGCCCGGCCAGTACGCCCTCAGCGGCCAGGCCCAGCAGCAGGTCGGCGGTCAGCTTGCTGTGGACCGAGACGGGCAGGTCATAGGCGTACACCGGGACGCCGGCCCGGGCCGAGATCGCCTTGAAGTGCCGCGAGATCTCGTTCGGGTGCGTACGCGTGTAGAACGGAGCGGTGGCGACCAGGGCGTCCGCGCCCGCGTCGACGGCCGTGCGGACGTGGTCGAGCACGCGCAGCGAGGTCATGTCGATGACGCCGGCGAGCACCGGAACCTGACCCCCGACGTGGTTGATCACGGTGTCGAGCACTACCTTGCGGTGCCCGTCCGGCAGGAACGCCACCTCCGACGACGAGCCGAGGATGAACAACCCGTCCACGCCGCCGTCCATCAGGTGATCCACGAGCCGGACCAACGACGGCTTGTCGACCTCGTAGTCGGGGGTGAGGGGGGTGCAGACCGGGGGGATGACGCCGGAGAGTGCCGTGGCGGCGGTGGTCATGAACGCTCCTGTGCTTGGCTGATCAGTTCGAGGTCGGTCGCGCCGTTGAGAACCGGGTGATGGCATCGGTAGATGTGCGAGTCTTCGTCCGAAGTGGACACGGAGGGCATGGCGTCGGCGCAGACGTCGGTCGCCTTCCAGCACCGGGTCCGGAACGGGCAGCCGCTGGGCGGCCGGGTCGCCGACGGCACCGGCCCGACCAGGGGGATCGGGTCGATGGGGGAGAGCAGGCCGGGCGTGGCCGAGAAGAGCGCCCGGGTGTACGGGTGCCGCGCCCCGCCGGGGACCGACGCCGCCGGCGCCTCCTCGACGACGCGGCCGAGATACATCGTGACGACCCGGTCGCTCATCCGGCGTACGGTCTGGATGTCGTGCGAGACGAAGACCATCGCCAGGTTGAGCTGCTGCTTCAGATCCAGCAGGAGGTTGAGGATCTGGGCGCGGACGGAGACGTCGAGGGCGCTCGTCGGCTCGTCGGCGATCAGCAGCTTCGGCCGCAACGCCAGCGCGCGGGCGATCGCGACCCGCTGCCGTTGCCCGCCGGAGACCTGGCTCGGCAGGACGTTCGCCACGCTCGACGGCAGGCCGACGAGGTCGAGCAGCTCACTGACCCGCTGCTCACGTTCGCGTACGCTGCCGACGCCGTGGACGTCCAGCGGATCCCGCAGCACCTGCCGGATGGACAGCCGCCGGTTCAACGCGGTCGACGGGTCCTGGAAGACCATCCCCGTCTGTTGCCCGACGGCGGTCCGGCGGCGACTCGTCGACAGCTTCCAGAGCTCCTCGCCCTCGAAGACCACGCTGCCCTGAGTCGGCTTCTGCAGCCCGACGAGCACCCGGGCCAGCGTGGACTTGCCGCAGCCGGACTCGCCGACGACGCCGACCGTCTCGCCCGCCGAGATGCTCAGGTCCGCCGCGGTCAACGCGTACACGCGATCGCGGGTGAACAGGCCGCCCGACCGGGCCTTGTGCACGACGTGCACGTCCTTCAGCTCTACCAGTGGCGTGGTCACAGCGCCTCCCCCGAGAGTGCCGCGGCGCCGACGGTGGCGACCGCTGGATGGTGGCAGGCCACCTCGTGGGCCCGATCCCCGGTGAGCGACGGGCGCTCGGCCCGGCAGATCTCGGTGGCCATCGGGCAGCGGTCGGCGAACCGGCAACCGTTCGGGAAGTCGGCCGGGGACGGCACGACACCTCGGATCTGGGTCAGCCGCTCCGCGCCGGACTCCAGGGAGAGCACCGATCCCAGCAGGCCACGGGCGTAGTGGTGGGCCGGTGCGCCGACCAACTGCGAGGTCACGCCGGTCTCCACGATCTGGCCGCCGTACATCACGACCACCCGGTCGGTCACGTCGGCCACCAGCGCCAAGTCGTGCGAGACCAGGATCAGGGCGAAGCCCAGCTCCGCGCGCAGGCGGAGCAGCAGCTGGATCACCTGGGCCTGCACGGTCACGTCCAGGGCCGTGGTGGGCTCGTCCGCGATGATGAGCTTCGGGTCGCGGGACAGCGCCATCGCGATCAGCACGCGCTGCCGCTGGCCGCCCGACAGCTCGTGCGGATAGGACGAGAGGGTACGCGCGGGGTCCAGCCCGACCAGCTCCAGCAGTTCGGCGGGCGTACGCTGACCGCCGCGCCGGACGACCTGCTTGAGTTGGGACTTGATCGTCATCGCCGGGTTCAGCGACGAGAGGGCGTCCTGGTAGATCATCGCGATGTCGCGGCCCATCAGCTTGCGGCGGGCCGCCTTCGACATGGTGAGCAGGTCCTGGCCGCCGAAGGTCACGGTGCCACTGATCCGGGCGCCGCGGGGCTGCAGCCCCATGACGGTCAACGCCGTCAGCGACTTGCCGCAGCCGGACTCGCCGACGAGGCCGAGCACCTCACCGGGGCGTACGTCGAAGGAGATGCCGTCGACGATGTCGACCCCGTTGTGCCGCCCGTCGAAACCGATCCGGAGATCGCGTACGGCCAGGACGGGTTCGCCGGTCGGCAGCGGCCGAGCCCGGGCGGCCAGCCGCTGCGCGGCCTCGGCGAGGCCGGGCAGCTCGACGACCTGGCCGCTGCCCGGGGTCGCCGCCTCCAGGCGGTCCACATCGGACCGACCCTGGCGCGGGACGGCGGGACGGGCGGCGGGCGCGGCCCAAGCGTCGGAGACGCCCTCGGCCAGGATGTTGAGCGCCAGCACGGTGATCAGGATCAGCAGACCCGGGAACACCGTCGCCCACCAGCCGCCGAGCAGCACCATGTTCCGGCCGTCGGCGATGACCGAGCCCCACGAGGGGTCCGGCGGGCGTACGCCGGCGCCGATGAACGACAGCGACGCCTCGAACACGATCGCGTCGGCCACCATGACGGTGCAGAAGACGAGGATCGGGGCGGCGCAGTTGATCGCCACGTGCTTGAGCAGGATGTGCGGCGTACGCGCGCCGATGACCCGTTCGGCGGCGACGTAGTCCTCGCCGTACTGGGCCAGGACGTTCGCGCGGACGACGCGGGCGACCGACGGCATGTAGAGGAACGCGATCGCCATGACGAGCACGGGGATGCTGCCGCCGAAGACCGCGACCAGGACCGCGGCGAGCGCGATGCCGGGGAAGGCCATGACGACGTCGAGGGTGCGCATGATGCCCTCGTCGAAGGCCCGCCGGGAGGTCGCCGCGATCGCGCCGATCAGCGCGCCGAGGATGAGCGCGATCGCGGTCGCGCCCAGGCCGATGATGAGCGACCAGCGCGCGCCGTAGAGCAGCCGGGTGAAGATGTCCCGGTTGGCGCTGTCGAGACCCATCAAGTGGTCCGCGGTCGGTCCGCCGCCGTCCGCCTCCTGCACGTACGGCGAATGCGGGGCGAGCAGCGGAGCGAAGATCGCGGCCAGCGCGATCACGACGACGACGCCGATGGAGATCCAGGAGGGGACACCGAGCCGGCGGAACTGGATTCC
>JABFYB010000121.1 GCA_013361475.1 Hamadaea sp. | reverse complement strand
GCCGCCCTCGACTCCCACGTCGACGAGGTCTTGGTGCACGAGGTTCCAGCTGACCGACCCCGGCACGTCGTTGAGGTCGGCGCCGAGGATCACCGGCCCCGCCAGCCCGGCGATCGCGTCGCGCAGCAGGGCGGCCTGGGACGGCCGCTCTTCGTCGTCAGTGGACAGATGCGAGCCCACGAGGGTGAAGCTCACCCCGCCGGCCTCACAGCGCGCGAACGCCGCCCCACGCATGTGCCGGCCCGGCTTCAGCGGAAACCGGACCTCCCACGAGTCGCGGCGGCGTACTCGGAGGCTGGTGAGGATGACGTTGCCCAGCGCGGGCAGGCCGCCCCCGACCACCACCAACCCGAACGAGCTGGCGAGCGCCGCGACCTTGGTACGCCAGCGAAAGCGCCGCGGTCCCTCCTGCATGATCAGGACATCCGGCTCCAGGCCGCGTACCACGGCGGCCAACGCGCCGAGATCGTCCCGTGACGAGTGGATGTTGTACGCGACCACGCGCAGACCGACGCCCATGGCGGCAGCCTAAGGCGTGAGTCAGCTGCGGGCGAGGTCGGCCGCGCCGACGATGCCGGCCGTGTTGCCCATCTTCGCGGGGCGTACCTCGGCGATCGGCGACTTCGCCCGCTGCGCCAGCTGCTCCTGATAGGACAGCAGAGTGGGCTTCATGAGCAGGTCGCCGGCCTCGACGACGCCACCGCCGATCACGATCACCTGCGGATCGAGGATCTGCACCATGTCGGCCATCGCGACGCCGAGCCAGGTGCCCACCTGCCGGAAGGCGTCGACGGCGAGCGCGTCACCCGCCAGCGCCGCCTCGGTGACCATCGGGCCGGTGATCGCGCCGATGTCGCCACCGGCCTTGTCCAGCAGCGTGGCGCCGGCCGCGGTGTCGTCCTTGACGCCGGTCTGGGCGTACCGCACCAGGGCGCTGCCGGAGGCGTACTGCTCGATGCAGCCGTGCCGGCCGCAGCCGCAGGGGTGCCCGTCCGGCACGGCCTGGACGTGCCCCAGCTCCGCGGCGATGCCGTGCGCCCCGCGGACGAGGCGGCCGCCGAGGATGATGCCGCCGCCGATGCCGGTGCCGATGGTGAACAGCACCATCGAGTCGGTGGCGTCCTCGGCCGCGCCGTAGCGGAACTCGGCCCAGGCGGCCACGTTGGCGTCGTTCTCGACGATGACGGGCAGCCCGGTGCCGGCGCTGACGGCGTCGCGCAGCGGCTCGTCGCGCCAGGCGAGGTTCGGGGCGAACAGCACGGTGGAACGGTCGGCGTCGATCCACCCGGCGGCGCCGATGCCGACCGCCTCGATCTGGTGGTCCTGGGCCAGTTCCCGGACGACCTCGACGATCACGTCCCGCGTACGCGCCACGTCGTCGGCGGGCGTAGGGCGGCGAGTCGTCGCGAGCACCTTGCCGGTCTCGTCGACGACGCCGCCGAGCACCTTGGTTCCGCCGATGTCCACGCCGATGGTCAGTCCCACGCCAAGCCCCTCATTTCTGCGATTACGCGCGTTCACCTTATCCGTTGTCGTCGGGACGCGGCCTGGGCATGGCCTTCTTGGCGGCCTTCTTGGGAGCGGCCTTCTTCGGCGGGACTTTTTCCTGGTCAGTGGGCGAAGTGCCGGAGGTCTTCCGGGGTGCGACCGCCTTCTTCGCGATCGCCTTCTTCGCCACTTTCTTCGGTGTTGTCCGGCTCGCCGGACCTTCCGGGGCCGGCTCGGTCCCGGCGGGCTTACCCGATTCCTCGGCGGACTCGGCGGTCGCCGATCGCCACGGGTCGGCCTCGCCCGGCTCCCGCGTCCCGGACAGGCTGCGCAACAGGCTGGCCAGCCCGACGGCGAGGTCGCCCGCACCGGTGGCCAGCCGCTCGACGAACTGCGGATCGGGGTCGCGAACCGCCTCGATCAGCTTGCAGAAGGGGCAGACGCAGCAGGCGGCGCTGCCGGTGGCCAGCTCAGGATGGTTGCCGGCGGCCAGGGAGGCGACGGCAAGGGCCGCCGCGACCAGCCGCTCGGCCTCCTGACGGGCGGTCGAGGGCTCGGTGAACACCGGCTCACCCCCGGCTCTCGACGCGCTTCTTCAGCCCGCCCAGCGCGGCGTCCATGATCGCCTTCTCCGCCTTGCGCTTGAACATGCCCAGCACCGGCATCGTGAGGTCGACCTCCAGCGTGTAGGTCACGGTCGTCGTGCCGTCCTCGTTGTCCACGAGGTCGTACGCGCCGTTCTGCACCTTCAGCATCTTGGAGGGGTGGACGAGGCGCCACTCGATCCGGCTGAGGTCCTCGGCGTACTCGTAGAGCACGGTGTACTCGTCGGAGACGACGCCCGCGTCGAGGGCGAAGGTCACCTCGGCGGCGTAGCCGTCCTCGTACTCCGTGAGCACCTCCACCCGCTTCATCGCCGGGATCCACTCCGGGTACGCCGGGAAGTCGCAGATCACCTCGGCGATCCGGGCGGGTGTGGCGTCGATCACGATCGACTGCATGGAAGAGTCGGCCATGATGAGCAGGCTACCGCCCGGCCGGATTCCGCGCGGAGCAGGTAGCTTCGATAAGCGGAGTCGTGGCGTTCCCCCGGCTCGTGGACCTCGCAGCACCAAGGAGGGCGCCGTGCGGGAGATGGCGGTACCGCCGGTCGTGACCATCGGCGACGGTGACAGTCTCACCGATCCGGTCTGGACCAACGCCGAGCGGCATCCCGATGCCGTGCAGTTCCTCCTCGACGACCGTCAGGTGACCTGCGCCCAGTTCCGGGCGGAGGTGGTCGCGCTGGCCCGGGGGCTGATCGCGGCCGGGGTCGGCCCGGGCGACCGGGTGGGCCTGATGAGCCGGACCCGCTACGAGTGGACCCTCACCGACTACGCGATCTGGGCGGTCGGCGCGGTGACCGTGCCGATCTACGAGACGTCCAGCCCCGAGCAGGTCCGCTGGATCCTGGCCGACTCCGGCGCGGTGGCCTGCGTCACCGAGTCCGCCGCGCACACCGCCACGGTCCGGGAGGCCGCTCCCCTGCTGACCGAGGTGTGGCAGATCGACGCGGGCGCGCTCACCGAGGTCGCGGCGCGGGGGTCGGCGGTCGAGCCGGGCGCGGTCGACGAGCGCCGGGCGGGCGTACGCGCCGACGACACGGCGACGATCATCTACACCAGCGGCACCACCGGCCGGCCCAAGGGCTGCGTGCTGAGCCACCGGAACATGCTGGCCGACATCGGCAACGCCGTGCCCGAGCTGAGCATCCTGTTCCACGAGGGTTCGACGACGCTGCTGTTCCTGCCGCTGGCCCACGCCTTCGCCCGGCTGCTCCAGATCGGCGCGGTCGCCGCCCGGGTGCAGACCGCGTTCGCGCCCGACGTCAAGAACCTCGTGGCCGACCTGGCCCGCGTACGCCCGACGTTCGTGCTCGCCGTCCCCCGCGTGTTCGAGAAGGTCTACAACAGCGCCCGGCAGAAGGCGCACAGCGACGGCAAGGGCAAGATCTTCGATGCGGCCGAGGCCACGGCGATCGCGTACTCACGGGCGATGGAGACCGGCGGTCCCGGCCTGGGTCTGCGCCTGAAGCACGCCCTCTTCGACCGTCTCGTCTTCGGCAAGCTCCGGGCGGCGCTCGGCGGCCGGTGCACCGCCGCGATCTCCGGCGGCGCCCCGCTCGGTGAGCGGCTGGGCCACTTCTACCGGGGCATCGGCCTGCTGGTGCTGGAGGGGTACGGGCTGACCGAGACCTCACCGGCGATCACCTTCAACCGCGAGGGCGCGCAGAAGGTCGGCACGGTCGGCCGCCCGCTGCCCGGCGTCACGGTACGCATCGCCGACGACGGCGAGATCCTGGCCCGCGGCGACATCATCTTCCGGGAGTACTTCAACAACCCGGTCGCGACCGCCGAAGCCATGAC
>JABFYB010000264.1 GCA_013361475.1 Hamadaea sp. | reverse complement strand
CTCCTGGCCGGAGTACGCACAGCGCTCACCGACGACCTGGACACCCCGAAGGCGCTGGCGCTCGTCGACGAATGGGTCGACGGGGCATTGAGCGGCGAAGGCGACGACGCGGACGCCCCCGACCTGATGTCGTCGACCGTCGACGCCCTCCTCGGCGTCTACCTGTAACCCCCCGCCCCCCGGCCCGTTCTTTCCGCCCGTTCTTTCCGCGCGATCATGAACTTATGGTCGTGCTCGACCGGCGTGGCGTGTCCGCACTGTCATGATCGATCCGATTGGCCAATGATCAACAGGGGAGATCCTGGACGCCGTGGCGGCCGGGGGAGCGGACGCCTGGGATAAGCCGCGTACGCCTCTCGTCATCCAGGCCATAGCCGTGAGCTATGCCACAGCTGTCCCATATGTCGGGATGACCGTCTTGACTTGTGAGACGACGGGCATAGCGTCGGGATCATGAGCACGGCACCACGCCCCTGGACGATGCTGGCCCTCGGAATGGCGGCGCAAGGCGCCAGCTGCGTCTTCATGTACGGCCTGCCGGTGCTCGTGCCGGTGCTCCGCGGGCACGGGCTCAGTCTCGGCCAGGCCGGTCTGATCGTGGGGGCACCCAGCGCCGGCATGCTGTTCACGCTGGTGGCCTGGGGCTGGGTCGCCGACCGGTTCGGCGAGCGGGTGACGATGTCGCTGGGGCAGGGGCTGGCGGGCGTCGTCCTGGCGATCGCCGCGGTGACCCACCCGTCGATTCCGGTCACCGGGCTGCTGTTGGGCTTGGCCGGAGCGTTGGGCTCGTCGGCGAACTCGGCCAGCGGCAAGGTGGTGCTCGGCTGGTTCCCGCCCGAGCGGCGGGGCGTCGCGATGGCGTTCCGGCAAGCCGCGCAGCCGCTCGGCATCGCGGTCGCGGCGCTGGCGCTGCCGCCGGTGGCCGCCGCGCACGGCCTGCCGGGGGCGTTGGGCGTACTGGCGGCGGTGTGCCTGGTGACGTCGGTGGTCGTGGCGATCTTCGTGGTCGACCCGCCCCGAGGAGCGGCGGCCGGACCGGCGAACGGGCGCAACCCGTACCGGCTGCCGGATCTGTGGCGCATCCACGGCGCCGCCATGCTGCTCGTCGTGCCGCAGTTCACGACCGCGGCGTTCACCTACGACTACCTCGTCGCCGAGCGCGGCTGGGACGCCGCACTCGCCGGGCAGCTGCTGGCGGGCGTACAGATCTTCGGGGCGCTGTGCCGAGTCGCGTGTGGACGGTGGTCCGACGCGGTCGGCAGCCGGCTGCGCCCCATGCGCCAGCTCGCCGTGGTCAACGGCCTGGTCGGCCTGCTGGCGGCGGCCGCCATCGAACTCGACCTCGGGGTCAGTCCAGCCCTGCTGATCGGCGCGCTCGTCGTCGCCATGGCGGGCAACGGCTTCGCGTTCACCGCCGTGGCCGAACTGGCCGGGTCGGCGTGGGCCGGGCGGGCGCTCGGCGTACACAACATGGTGCAGAACATCGTCGGTGCGCTCACGCCCGGCCTGATCGGCGCGCTGATCGCGGGCAACGGCTATGCCGTGGGCATCGGGCTCGCCGCGCTGTTCGCGCTGGTGTCCGTGCCGATAACCCCCGCCGACCGCCGGCCCGTCGCCGAGCCCGCGGCCGCCTGATTCACCTCAGGGGTACGCCCGCGGCCACGTTCTTGCCGGTGGCGTCCTCGCCGGTGGGGTAGCCGCCGGCCGGTTCGCGCCCCTGGTCGAGCTGTTCGCCGGCGGTCGCGATCTGGCCCGGGATCGGCTCCGGGAGTGCCTCCGTCCGGGGCAGCCGCACGGTGAGCAGCCCGTGATCCATCGTCGCGTCCACGTTGTCGGGGTCCACGTCGCCCGGCAGCTTCACCCGGCGGTCCAGCGCGGCCGGCGTGGCGTCGTCCTCGGACGCCACGACGATGCGCAGTTCCCGGTCGGCCACCTCGACGGCGACCTCTTCCGGTGCGACGCCGGGCAGGGCGGCCACCACCTCCCAGCCGCGCTCGGTCGGGCGTACCTCCACGGTCTCGTTCGTCATCGTTCCCACCTCCTTCGCGACCCTGTACCCGACGGGTGCGAACACGTAACTCGACCTGGTCAGCCCAGGACCAGTCCCGGGCCGTCGTCGACGGAGTCGGGCCGCGGCGCCGGGATCTGGTAGTCCTCGGTCAGCGTCGTCATCGGGCCGGGCCAGGTCGACTGGGCGACCTCGATCGGGCGGTGCCGGTCGTCGTACGCGATGTGCAGCAGGTGCAGCACGGGCGTGTCGGGCCGCATCGCCAGCAGTTCGGACTCGTCCCGGGTGGGCAGCCGCGCACTGAGCACGTCGGTGGCGGTGACGTAACGCCGCCCGGTGACCTCCTCGACCTCCTGGTAGAGCGGACGCCCGAACGCCTCCGCGCGTTCGATCCCGGAACCGTCGACATCGGACGGCAGGAACCAGGACGCGCCCACCTCGACGGTCACCTGCGACACCGTGGTGTCCAGCGTCCGGACGAGATATCGGCGTACCACCAGGACCGTGCCGTCGGGCACCCCGAACGCGTCGGTGACCTCGGCCGGCGCGGCCTCGCGACCGACGGACACGAGCTGCTGGCGGTAGCGCGCGGCCAGATCGGCGTGGTACCCACGGTGCGCGCCGTAGCGGCCGCGCGCCAGCCGGTTGAGCCGGCGCCGGGTGCCTCGGACGTACGTGCCGGAGCCCGGCTTGGTGATCAGCAGCCCCTCGACCCGCAGCTGGTCGACGGTGCGCTGGATGGTCTGCTTCGCGACGCCGAACATCGTCGCCATGGCGGGAATGCTGGGCAGCCGTTCCCCGGCGGCCCAGTCGCCGCGTCGGATGCGGGCGCGCAGCGCGTCGGCGATCTGCCGGTGCGGGTACTCGGCGACGCCCGGATTGATCCCGGAAGTGCTCACCTCTGTCACAACCGGATTGTGCCGCACGAATGTCCGAATACCTAGATTCCTAGGATTCTTTAGGCGTGGCGTTCTAAAGCACGCAATTCGCCCAGAGGCCAGGTACGCGCTTTAGAACGGGTGTCTCAGAAGAGTCCGGCGGTGGGGCCGGCCGGCCCGGAGTTGCCGCCGCCGCGGCGGCGCAGGTACTTCTCGAACTCGCTGGCGATCTCGTCGCCCGACAGCGGCTGCAGGCCGGCGTCGCCCGCGCGTTCCTCCAGCTCCCGCAGGTACTCACCCAGCTCGGCGTCCTGCTCGCCGGCGGCGCGGACCTTGTCCTCCCACTCGGCCGCCTCCTCGGCCAGGTCGCCGACGGGCACGGGGAGGTCGAGCACCTCCTCGATGCGGTGCAGCAGTGCGAGAGTCGCCTTCGGGCAGGGCGGGTTGTTCGCGTAGTGGGGGACGTGCACCCAGAACGACAACGACTCCAGCTCGGCCGTCTGCGCGGCGTCGTGCATCACCCCCACGATCCCGGTCGGGCCCTCATAACGGGTCGGCAGCAGGTTGTAGCGCTGCATGGCCTCGGCGTTGGGGGAGCTGCCGCTGATCGGCAGCGGACGGCTGTAGGGCACGTCGGCCAGCAGCGCCCCGAGCAGCACGATCCGGCTGACCTCCAGGCTGTGGCACAGCTCCAGCACGTCGGCGCAGAAGCCGCGCCAGCGCATGTTGGGCTCGATCCCGCGGATCAGCACGACGTCGCGGTCGGCCCCGGGCGGGCTGGCCACGAGGAACCGGGTCGTCGGCCACTCGATGCGCCGGGTGTCGCCGTCGACCAGGCTGATGTGCGGCCGGGTGACCTGGAAGTCGTAGTAATCCTCGGGGTCGACCGCCGCGACCTCTTTGGCGTCCCAGACCTGCTCCAGGTGGTCGAGGGCGCCGCTGGCCGCGTCGGCCGCGTCGTTCCAGCCCTCGAAGGCGGCCAGCGCCACCGGGTTGCGCAGGGTCGGCAGT
>JABFYB010000001.1 GCA_013361475.1 Hamadaea sp. | reverse complement strand
CGCCACGGATCAGGCCCAGATCTCGTACGCCCGGAAGCTGCGCGAGGCGGTCCTCGCCCGCAAGCTCGAAGACAAGTACGACAAGAAGACCATCATGGGCTTCTATCTGAACACCATCGACTTCGGCCGGGGCGCCGTCGGGGTGGAGAAGGCCGCGAACGCGTACTTCAACAAGAGCGCCAAGGATCTGACGATCGCCGAGGCCGCGGTCCTGGGCTCGGTCATCCGTGACCCGTACGACGACGGCGGCAAGCTGAGCATCTACGACCCCGAGGCGCATCCCGACACGGCCAAGGGCCGCTGGGGCTATGTGCTCGACAACATGGTCGAGAAGAAGTGGATCACGCCGGAGGAGCGGGCCCAGCAGCAGTTCCCGCCGTTCCGCAAGTACGCGACGGTGACCACGTCGGCCGAGTGGGGGATCAAGGTCGACCCCGGTGCCCCGGCCGGCACGGCGACCGGCAATGTCGTCAATTACGTGTACGAAGAGCTCAAGGCGCAGGGCATCCAGCCGCAGGAGCTGAAGACCGGCGGGTATCGGATCACGACCACCATCGACCCCGAGGCCCAGAAGCAGCTGGAGGAGGCCGCCCGGCCGGACCTGAAGGGCTCCGAACTCTACGGCCGCAAGATCGTCACCGATCCGAAGAAGAAACAGGACCTGGAATCGGCCGGAGTGGTCATCGATCACACGACCGGTCGCGTCCTCGCCTACTACGGCGGTCTGGACGGCACGGCGATCGACTTGGCCGGGCTGAACACCCAGGGCGGCGCACTGGTCGGCGGGCACCCGCCGGGCTCGTCGATGAAGATCTACACGCTGGCCGCCGCGTTGCAGGCCGGAGCGTCCCTGCAGAGCCGGTGGAAGGCCAAGCCCGACAAGTCGCTGAACCTCGGCAACGCCGGATGGTCCAACCCGACCTGCGGCGACTACTGCACGCTCGAATACAGCTTCGAGAAGTCCTACAACGTGCCGTTCTACTGGGTCGCCCGGCAGATCGGCCCCGGCAAGGTCGTCAAGATGGCGTACCAGGCCGGTGTCCGTTACATGTGGAACAACGACAACATCGAGAGCCT
The DNA here is from genome assembly GCA_013361475.1 of Hamadaea sp. Taxonomy (GTDB): domain Bacteria; phylum Actinomycetota; class Actinomycetes; order Mycobacteriales; family Micromonosporaceae; genus Hamadaea. Next base: position 2,825 of record JABFYB010000001.1, on the reverse strand, counting down.
GTCGGCCAAGGGAGTCCAGAACGACACCGCGCGTACGCCGTTCGACCGTCAGGTCGGCTTCGGTCAGTACGGCATCACGGTGCTCGACCACGCGACCGGTGTCGCGACACTGGCCAACGGCGGGGTCTACATCAAGCCGCATTTCGTGCTGAAGGTCGAGAAGAAGGACCCGGACACCGGTCAGTACAAGGCGGTGCCGTTCAAGGGGGAGAAACGCGAACCGAAGCAGGTCATCGACCGCCGGGTCGCCAACGACGTGAGCTACGCCATGGAACAGGTCTTCAAGAGTCACGGGTGGGCGGGGGCCCAGGACGGCCGGCACGTCGCGGCGAAGACCGGCACCTGGGAGGGCGCCACCGTCGACAAGAACGGCAACTGGAAGCCCAGCACGGAGAACGCCCACGCCTGGGTCGTCGGCTTCACCAAACAGTTCTCGGTCGCGATCTGGACCGGCAACGCGGCCGGGTCCTACCCGGTGGTCGATCCGAAGACCCACAAGACGATCACGTCCGCGAGCGCGCCGTACCGCATCTGGGGCGAGTTCATCAAGGACTACAGCGCGGCCAAGAAGTATCCCAAGGAGGACCTGGCCAACCCGTCCCACTACGGCGAGGACGATGTGGACTTCGCCAACGGTCAGTCGCCGTCGCCCACCCCACCGGCCGCGCCCGACTGCATCCCGCTGGTCACGTGCCCGACCGGGCCGCCGCAGCCGGCGGCGACGCCCTGACGTCGCGTACGCGGGGACGGAGGAGGAATGCCGTGACGAGGGCGGCGACGGTGCCGAGACCGAAGGCCGCCGGACCGCCCAGCTTCTCCACCAGCACGGCGACGACGAAACAGAACATCGCGAACCCGGGCAGGCCCCGGAGCACGCCGAGGAGGGTCGCCACGGCGGTCTCCGGCCCGGCCTGGGCCAGCGCGAACGCCGCCACGACGCTGGTGGCGATCGGAAACGGCGCCAGGACTCCGGTCGTCTCCGGGCCGAGCGCCGACGCCGCGGTCGTCAGCGTGACGACGAGAAGCCCGGTGGCGACCGCCCGGCTCGGTAGGTCCCACCACCGGGGTCGCACCGCGACCGGCTCGCCGGAACGGCGGCGGCGGATGGCGTACCAGCAGGCGGTGTTGACCGACAACGCGAGCGCGAGCCCGGCGACCGGCCCGACCTGGACGTGCGCCAGGAGCAGCCCGCCGGTGAGGCAGGCGGCCCAGGTGACGCCGAGCACCACCGGCCACGGCAGGTACGCGCAGATCACCGCGAACAACAGCGCGAAGCCACCGAGGACGGCGATGCCGCGCAGTGCCGCGCCGGCGGCCTCGGCGGCGAACCGTTCGCCGTGATCGAGCCAGCTGAACAGCAGGATGGGTCCCGCGACGATCGGCAGCGAGACCAGGATGCCCGCGATCGCGGCGCCCCAGCGGCGGCCGGCCAGTGACGAGCCGACCACCAGTGCGGGCGCCAGGATCAGCTTGGCGAGGAGTACCGCAGTCATCGCGTTGATCATCACACTGGACGGGCCACGCGAGGAACGCGGGTGATCATTCGCTCAGCGGCCGCTGAGGTCGATCGCGTACGCGGCGTCGCGGACGTCGGCGACGGGATGCGTACGCAGACCGCGGATCAGCTCCCGATACGGCTCGGCGAAGCCGACCGACGCACCGAGCCGGCAGAGCGCCGTGGCGGTGAGGCCACCCGCGAGGTCGCCGCGCCGCCGGAGTGCTTCGGCGAGGCGGGGAGCGACCTCGCGGGTCCAGTCGCGGCGTACGCCGGCCGCCCGGACGAGTCCCGCGACGGCGGCGGCCGCGACGGGACGGTCGGCGAGCCGGTCGCAGGCTTCGGCCACCTCCGCTTCCCCGGTGACCTCGACGAAGAGTTCCACGGCGTCGGCGAGCAGCGGATCGTGGCTGGTGGCGTACCGGGCGAGGTCGGCGAGGGCGGACCGGTCGAAGCCGGCTTCGTCGGTGCGGACCGCGCTCGCGATCGCCGACAGCAGGGACTGCGTACGCCGCAACGGGACCCGGTCGCGCTGCGGTTCGCCGTCCTGGTCGGAGCGGTCCAGGTCGATCAGCCGACGCAGGGCGCTGTCGGCAGTGGCGTACCCGGCGCCGGAGCGGAGCAGCGTGACGAGCGCGGCGATCGCGTACCGGGCCGGACTGGTGGGGGACAGGTCGGTCAGCCCGGCCAGGATCGTGGCGTCGAGCTCGGCGGCCCAAGGCGCCCAGGACGGTACGCGCGCCCACGCGTACTCGGCGGCCTTCTCGTCGGAACTGCGGCAGGCGGCCAGAATCAGGGCCGCGTATGGCGTACGGGCGTGGTCGGGGAGCAGCATCGGGTAGGCGGCCCCGAGCGCGACGACCGCGGCGTACTCGCCGGATTCGGCGGCCTCGGTGAGGATCGGCCACGCGGAGGACTGCTCCAGGCGAAGGCGCGCGACCCCGATCAGGGCGGCCCGCACGTCCCGGTGCGCGTCCGGCCGGCTCCATTCGGCGTACAAGATGTCGGCGGCCCGGCGCACCGAGAAGTCGGCGGCGAGCCGCGCGATCTCCTTGCGGCTCGTGACTTTCAGCGGACCCGCGAGCGCCGCGGTGATCACCTCGCCGAGCCCGCTGGGCGAGACGAACCGCGCGGCCCGGCGCAGCGCGTAGACGGCCACCCGCGCGCGGTCGTCGCCGGTGTGGGCGAGCAGCGGCGGCAGGGCGTCGGCGGGCCGGTCGGTCCACGGCAGCGCGGCGAGCGCGGCCTCCGCCAGCGCGACGTTGGGGGAGTCGTGCCAGCGAAGCGCGACCGCCCGGCCGTGGTCCGGGACGCGCGCCGCCGACGAGAT
>JABFYB010000793.1 GCA_013361475.1 Hamadaea sp. | reverse complement strand
GCCAGGATCACGAGGTCCGCCTGAGCCGCCGCGTCCTCGGCCGTCGTCGCGATCGCACCGGGCGTCAGCACCTCGATCGTGAGGGCGATCTTCGCCGGGTCGCCCGAACCGGCGATCAGCACTCGGTAGCCTGCGGCGAGGGCGAGCCGGGCCAGGACGGTGCCCAGCTTGCCCGCGCCGAGGATGCCGATCGTCGTGAGCTGTTCGTCCGGTCGCACGTCAGCTCGCCAGCAGATCGCGGACCATCGGGATCACCTTCGTGCCGTACAGCTCGACGGCGCGCAGGCGGGCGCTGACCGGCTGCGCGCCGGCCGTGTAGATCAGGTCGAACCGGCCGACGCCGAGGTCCTGGATCGAGCGGGCCATCTTGCGGGCGACCGTCTCCGGCGAGCCGATGTAGAGCGAACCGTTCTCGATCTCGCTCTCGAATTCGGCCTGGGTGATCGGCGGCCAGCCGCGCAGGCGGCCGAGGCGGTTGCGCATCACCCGGTAGTGCGGCCAGAAGATCTGCTTGGCCTCGGCGTCGGTGTCGGCGAGGAAGCCGGGGGAGTGCATGCCCACCGGGTACGCCGTCGTGCCGAGCTGTTCGGCCGCGCGCCGGTAGAGGTCCACGTACGGCGCGAACCGCTTGGCCTGCCCGCCGATGATGGCCAGCATGAGGGGGAGTCCGTATTGCGCGGTGCGGACGACGGACTGCGGTGAGCCGCCGACGCCGACCCAGGTGTCGAGGCGGCCCGATTCGGTCTTCGGGAACACGTCGGCGTTGTCGAGCGGCGCGCGTACGGTGCCGTTCCAGGTCACCGGCTGCTCGTCGAGCAGCTTGACGAACAGTTCGATCTTCTCCTCGAACAGCACGTCGTAGTCGGCCAGGTCGTAGCCGAACAGCGGGAAGGACTCGGTGAACGAGCCGCGGCCGAGGATGACCTGGGCGCGCCCGTTCGACAGCGCGTCGACGGTCGCGAACCGCTGGTAGACCCGGACGGGGTCGTCGGAGCTGAGCACGGTGACGCCGGAGGCGAGCTTGATCCGCTCCGTACGCGTGGCGATGCCGGCCAGCACCGTCTCGGGGGTGGAGATCGAGTACTCGGGGCGGTGGTGCTCGCCCAGTGCGATCACGTCGACGCCGATCTGGTCGGCGAGCACGGCCTCGGCGACTACCTGCCGGATGGCGGCGGCCTGCGAGGTGGGCTTGCCGGCGTCGTCCTGCGGCACGTCGCCGAAGGTGTCGAGGCCGAAGACCAGCTCAGACATGCGTACAGCTCCTTTGTCGCGGTGGCGCGCCCAGTATGGCACGTCTAGTTGAACCGTCAACAAACGCCGTCGGCGGAATGTTCCGCCAGCTGCTCGGGTCGTGTCCCCGCCTTCTCGATTCTGAACCCGGTGATGCCGTAGAGCACGCTCAGTGCCGGGCTGGCGTAGTTGAAGATCGCGTACGGCAGGTAGGACAGCACTGGCACGCCCAGGACGGCGCCCATGAAAGCGCCGCAGGAGTTCCACGGCACCAGCGGGGAGGTGACCGTCGCACTGTCGGCTGCCAGCCGCGACAGGTTTGTCGGCGCCAGTCCGCGTTTCTCGAACTCCAGCCGGAACACCCGCGACGGCAGGACCAGCGCGATGTACTGATCCCCGGCGACCACGTTGAGCCCGAAACCGCAGGCGAACACCGCCACGAACAGCCGGCCGGTGCTGCGCGCCGAGCGGATCAGCGGATCGACCAGGCGATTGATCAGCCCGAACTCCTCCAGCACCGCGCCGAAGGTGACCGCCCCGATGATCAGCCACAAGGTCGGCAGCATGCTGTCCATGCCGCCGCGCGACAGCAGCCGGTCGATCTCCCCGATGCCCGAGTCGATCTCGAAGCCGTTGGCCATCGCCGCCCAGATCCCCTTGATCGACCCCACGACGGCGCCTTCGCCGCCGCCGACGAAGTCCCGCATGACCTGCGGCTGCAGGAACGCGCCGAGGATGCCGGCGAACAGCGCCGACACCATGAGGGCCAGGGTTGCCGGAACTTTGCGGATCGACAGGACCGCCAGCAGCACCAGAGGCAGCAGATTCCACGGGGTGATGTGGTAGATGTCGCCCAAGCCGGCCAGCTCGACGTCCTTGCCGACCGGGTTGTGCACGTTCGGCGCGCGTACGAGGCTCAGCACGAGAAAGACCGCCGTGGCCAGGACGAAGGCGGGGACCGAGGTCCACGCCTGGCGTTTGATGTGCTCGTGGACGTCCACCTTGACCATCTGGGCGGTCAGGATGGTGGTCTCCGACAGCGGCGAGAGCTTGTCCCCCAGGTACGCCCCGGAGATCACCGCGCCGGCGGTGATCGCGGGGGAGACCCCGAGCATCGCCGCGACCCCGATGAGCCCGGCGCCGATCGTGCCCGCGGTCGTCCACGAACTGCCGATGCTCATCGCGACCGCGCCACAGATGATCGCGGTAGCCGCGTAGTACCACGACGGCGACAGCACCTGAATGCCGTAGTAGACCAGCGTGGGGATGGTCCCCGACAGGTTCCAGATGCCGATCAGCGCCCCGACCGCGAGCAGGATCAGCACCGCGCTGGTGATCGAGGTGAACGCGCTCTGCGCGGCCCGTTCGACGTCGGCCCAGGTGTGGCCGTTCTTCATGCCGATCAGCCCGGCGACGAGCACGCAGACGATCAACGCGGCCTGGATCGGGCCGTCCAGCGCGTCGAGCCCGAACAGCGCCAGCGCCGCGGCGATCAGACCGGCCAGGACGACGAGCGGGATGATCGCGTCCAGGAGCGACGGCTCCCGCGGTTGTTTCGGCATCAAGACCCCTGGTCGAGACTCTACGGAGGGATCCGAGCGATTCGGGGGGTTTCGCGGGCCTTTCCCGAGTACGCCGAGCTTTGGCGGTTTCGTGGTTGCGGCCGGGACGCCCGGGTAACGATGGCGGTATGACCGAGATGCCGCAGACCGGCGACAAGGCGCCCGACTTCACCCTGCCCACCGCGCCGGGCGAGACCGTCAGCCTCAGCTCGCTGCGTGGCCGCCCGGTCGTGCTCGCCTTCTATCCGGCCGATTTCAGCCCGGTGTGCAGCGACCAGATGGCGCTTTACCAGGCGGTCAAGTCGGAGTTCGACCGCTACGACGCCCAGCTGTTCGGCATCTCCGTCGACGGCGTCTGGTGCCACCAGGCCTTCGCCGACAGCCGCCGGCTGCGGTTCCCGCTGCTGTCCGACTTCGAGCCGAAGGGCGGGGTGTCCCGCGCGTACGGCTCCTACGACGACAAGACCGGCGAGTCGCGGCGCACCCTGTTCGTCATCGACCCGTCCGGCACGGTGTTCTGGAGTTTCGCGTCACCGGACGGCGTCAACCCCGGCGCGGACGGCATCCTGGCCGCGCTGGAAGCCCTCGGAGGTGCTTGGTGACCACACCGTTCGACATCCAGACCGGGCGGCTGACCATCCCGGTCGGCGCCGGCGACCACATCCGCGGCGTCGAGTCGGCGCCGGTGACCCTGGTCGAGTACGGCGACTACCAGTGCCCGTACTGCGGGGCGGCGTACCCGATCGTCGAGGAGTTGCTGCGGGAGCGCGCCGACGTCGTCCGGCTCGTGTTCCGGAACTTCCCGCTCAGCGACATCCACCCGTACGCCGAACCCGCGGCCGAGTTCGCCGAGTCCGCTCCGGCCGACCGTTTCTGGGACGCGCACGACTGGCTGTTCACACATCAGGACAAGCTCGATCCGCCGCACCTGGCGGCGGCTGCGTCCGAGCTGGACCCGTCCGGAGGGATGGTCAAGGCGATGGTCGGGCGCGTGTTCGCCGACCGGATCCGGCACGACTTCCTCGGCGGCGTACGCAGCGGCGTCAACGGCACGCCGACGTTCTTCCTCAACGGCGTACGCCACGACGGCGGGTATCAGCTGCCCGACCTGAT
>JABFYB010000350.1 GCA_013361475.1 Hamadaea sp. | reverse complement strand
GTGCCGCTCGCACCGGGCCAGCTCGATCGACGCAGACTCGCGTACCACCTGGTTCAGCTCATCGGGCTCGAACTTCGCGGACGGATCCAAGATCGTGGCCCACTCGGCCGCATCCATCGCTTTCGCCCGAGGCACAGCCCCAACCCCTTCCGCCTCCGCGCGAGGCTGCGCCGCAGCCGCGTCGCTTCCTCATACGTGGGCGTAACCTTATCCGTCAACTTTGTACTTCAGCAGTCTCGGTCCGCGCTCGCCCGGGTCCGGGTTAGCCTCGCCCGGTGCGATACCTGAGCGAATCGTTCGCGGTCAGCGCGTTGCGTCGGTCGGCCCCGATCGAGCAGTTCCTCGGCCCCGCCTTCCACGGCGAGCGTAGAGGCATCCGATGGGTTGCCATCGAGCCTCGCCGCAACGGCCTCTACGCCGTCGTGTTCTACCTCGGCCGGGACGTCGGCGGTGAGCACTTCGGTGATCTGCTGGAGTTCCCGCCGCTGGATCCGGAGGCCGACGATGCCGGCGAAGTGCTCGCCCAGGTCGATGACACCGTCGAAGCCCTCGCCCTCGCCGAGCGGGCCACGGACGCTGTCCGGGGGCGGTGGGTGAACTTCGGCGTCGCCGCTGAGGACTACTTTGATTATGTGCGGGCCGGTCGGCTGCCTGATCCGCTCACCCGGGAGGCTGCGACCGGCGTGGTGCGCACCCTCCTGACCACCGGTGGCGGCGACGAGCGAACGGTCTCCTGGTGGTTGGACGGCCTCGCGCGTCGAACCGGGTGCTTGCACATCAGCGACATGATCTACTGGCCCGCCGGCCGGACCTCGACCGCAGAGGAGATCATCGATCACGCCTGGGCCTGCACGCCAATCGCCCTGTAACCTGCGCCAGTCTCGGATCCTCACAGGTGAGGCCGGGTGACCAACCGGCGCGGATAGAGCGGATAGAAAGGAGTAAGGCCATGACAGCAGTCCGGGACACTGTGAGCCTGCCAGGGCAGGTCTGGGGCCTGGCCGCTGCCGACCCCACCGGACCGCTCTACGTCACCAGCTACGCCGGCCGCGGGCCGAGTGCCCACAACCTGAACACCACCATGCTCACCGCCGTCGACCTGACCGGAGCCACCATCTGGCAGCGGTCGTTCAACGGCCACCCGTTCCCGCCGCGCGTCGACACGGACGGCACCGTATGGGTGGCCCATCACGACGGCGGTAGCCCACCCGGCTTCACCTTCACCGCGGTTGGTCCCGACGGCACCGTTGTACGTTCGGTAACCCCGCAGCAGGAGCCACCCGAACACCTCGGTGCCGTCGTTCGCATGCCGGACGGGTTCTGCGCCGTGTGGCTGCCGACCGCGCCACGCCGCCGGAGCAACAACGGAGTTGCCCGGCTGGCCCGCCACGGCGACACCGGCGACACGATCTGGTCGACACCGCTGCCCCTCGACACGATCTCCTATCCGGGTGTTGTCGAAGCCGGGGACGCCACCGGCTGGCAGGTCCGTCCCAAGAGCGCCTGGGTGCCCTCCACCCTGCAAGTGGCTCACTGGCAGCCACTGCTCGTGGCCGGTGACCGCATCCTGGTTGAGATCAGTGACGGCAGTAGCGGTATCGGGATCTGCACCTTCGTCGAGACCGCGACCGGCCAGGTCATCTCGGCCACCGAGCCCAGCCCCTATCATCACAAGGCCATCGCCGGACCAGGCCGGTTCCTCGTCGGCGCGCAGGGCTACGGCGCGTTCACCAGCACCCTGTACGACCATGACGGTCCGGTGCAGACCTGGCCCAGCCACGGCATGATGCTCATCGACCAGCACGGCACAATCCGAGGCCCCGAGTCGGAGAACAGACTGCCGTCCCGATCACGCTTCCGAGTCCTCAACCCCGACGGATCGATGCGCGACGGCTCACCATTGACCGGCTACTACACCACCTATCCCGCGCTGGACGCTCACGGCACGACCGTGTTCTGGCGCGACGGCGCGCTCCTTGCCGTCGACGCGGACCATCACCAGCGCGAGCTATTCACCATGACCGACGATCGAGCCGTCATGAGCAGGGTCCTGCTCCTCGATCACGGCACCGTCGCGTTCGCGCTCGACAACGAGCTACTCATCTTCCACGACACCGGACTGGCACCGCTCGCCCACGGCCCGTGGCCGTGCGCAGACGGCAATATCCAAGGAAACCCAGTCTCGCTCTACACCACTAGCTGAGCCTCATACCCATGCATCGGCACCTCCGCATCACGGTCCGACGGCCCATCAGGCGCCGCTCCTGGTCTGGCGCCTGATGGGTCGTTGCTCTACGCGGAGGCGGTGGTTTTGAGGACCGTCACCGAGTACGCCGGCAGCATCCGTGAGCTGCCGATCGGCGCGTTGTCGTGGTGGCTGCGCAGGCCGCTGTCGCCAGGCTGAAAAGAGTGCACCGTGGTGCCCCGGCCGATCTTCTGACCGGCGATGTCCAGCTGTACGCGATGCGCACGCGTCGGGTCGGTGTTGACGAGCAGGACGGCGATCCTGCCGTCCGGCCGCCGGCTGGCGTACGCGAGCACGGAATCGTCCGTCGAAGCGGTCTGCAGCAGCGTCCCGCCACGCCCGGCGACCTCGGTCGCGAGCTGAACCCCGAAGTACGACGGATAGGGCGTGTCGTCGGCCACCTCGCAGCCGGTCGACGCGCACCCGCTGGCGAGCAGGCCGAGGTCACCGGTGGGGAACGACCAGTTGTGCAGCGCCCACACATCGACGCTCTCCGCGCCGTTGGCCAGCAGCGACAACGAATGCGCGGCGAGGAACAGCGCGTTGAACGGTGCGATCTGGTCCGGTCCGGCCACCGTGGCCGAGTTCGTCTCGCCGATCATGATGGCCGTTTCCGGCCCGGCATACTCGTCGACCATCGCCCGGGTGTCTGGCAGGATCGCCGGGATCGCGTACTCCGCCGCGGCGAGCAGGTCCGCTGGTGCGCTGCCGATGAAGCTCGACGGATACCAGTGCAAGTCCACGAAGTCGATGGCCTGCCCGGCGATGCTCAGCACCGTCTCGTTCCAGTCGCGGAAGGGGCTGGGATCCGGTCCGACGACGAACAGCCCGACGCCGATCCTGATGCGGGGGTCGACAGCCTTCATGGCCTGCGAGTACGCGACGACGTTGGTGGCGTACGCCTGCGGGCTGCGGTCGGCGTGGGCGTCCGGCTCGAAGTTCATGTCTTCGAAGTAGCCGTTGAGGTAGACCTCCTCGCCGATCTCCCAGTCGCGCACTCCATACCCCTGGACCTGGTTGGCGTAGTGCACCCAGGCGGCCGCTTCGGCGGGCGTACCGGTGCCGTAGTTGACGTGGACCATCATCTCCGCGCCAGCAGAGCGGGCCACGGTGGCGAACTGGTCGAAGGTGAACTGCGGCGGCAGCGCCGCGTAGTCCGACGGGTGCTCCGCGATGTCGGGATCCGGGCTCAGGGAGCCGTCGGCCCAGTGGTAGAGGTCGCTGATGGGGCCGCCATTGAAGACCAGCCTGCGCAGACCCGCCTGGCGCAGCAGGCCCGGGACCGCGGCGTTAGTCAGGTTCGGGTTCGAAAGGTAGGTGTTGACGCCGATCGCATGCTGGTCGAGCGCCGCGATCGGCCGGTCGGCCCGGACGGTGATCTGCGCCGATGTCGCGGCGGCCACCGGTGACGCCAGGCCCGCCGTCATTGCCAGCACCGATGCAGCTGCCACAGCCGCGTGCGTGATCCGTCTCATCTGGATAGTGCCCTTCCCCTCGGAGTTCGCCGTGCTCTGCCATGATCAGCAGTCACTGCGCAGCGAGCATCGGGAGAAAGAAGGCGCGGTATCCGACTAAAGTCTAGGGTGCGGCGGCGAGCCTGGATCGATGATCGGAGATCATGATCCGCTGAGCGGTGCTTCCGCACGATCCCTTCGGCGGCG
>JABFYB010000418.1 GCA_013361475.1 Hamadaea sp. | reverse complement strand
GGCGAAGACGGGCACGGCGACGTTCCAGAGCAGGTCGAAGAGCCGGATGAGCGCGTCGAGCAATGTGGACGCGTACACGACGAGGGCGCTGTCCACCATCGCGTCCCGGTCGGCGGTGAACGGCAGGATCGCCGCCGAGCGATCGGAGATCGCGAGTTTGAGCGGGACGTCGCAGACCCGTGCTTCCTCGCCGGCGTCGACCGCCGCCCGGATCAGCCGGAGCGCGCCGGGCAGCTCCAACGCCTCCGGCGCGTAGATGCCGCGGAGGCGTACGCCCCGGTTCAGCAGGTCGTTCTCGCCTGGGTTCGGCTCACTCGGGTTCTGCGCGTACGGGGGCCGGTCGAGCACCAGCAACTCTTGCCGGGTCGACTGTTGCAGCTGCTGGAATCGGGTGGCCACCGCCTCCCGCCCGAAGACGATCTCCAACTCCTCTTCGGGCCGGTGCCGGCGATCGGCGGGCAGGTCGGCCAGGAGCAGCTGGGCGGCTTGACGGGTCGCGGCCAGCTCCTGCTGACGCCGCGCGATCAGCGCCTCGACAGCCGTGTCGGGCCGCGCCGCCACATAGCGGGTGGGCCGCCCGGCCAACCGGCTCACCAGTCCGCATTCCGCGAGGCGGTGCAGCGATTGCCGGACCGCTCGCGCACCGCGTCCCGACCGCTCGGTCAGCTCGGCCGGAGTGAGACCTCGTTCCCGAAGCAGCATCCGATAGAGCGCCTCGTCCTCTTCGCCAACCCCCAGGGCCTGGAGCATCGCGTACCTCCCACTGTGGCCTATTAAGGCCACGGCAGGATCTTGCCACCGGTTCGCCTTTACGGGCCAGGCCCAGAACCGATATCAAGATCATGTGGTACGCAGAAAGCACGCAATCCTCACGGGCGCGGCAAGCGCCCTCATCCTGATGAGCACCGTCGTCGGCGGTGTTCCGGCGCAGGCCGCGCCCACCTGGTCCGTCCCGGCGTGCGGGCAGGTGACCGGCGGCGCCGGCGGCCTGACCTTCACCTGGAGCGACGGGCATTATCTGACCCGCACCGCCACCGAGCTGCGGCCGATCACGGTGGTCTCCGACATCGAGGCGCTCGTCGCGCCGAACACGCTGCTGGCCGTGGACGACTTCGGCAAGCTCTCGCAGAGCCGGGACGCGGGCTGCAGCTGGACGCAGATCGCAACGCTGGGCGGTCAGCCCCCGTACGCCATCACCGCCGCCGGCGGGGCGAGCGCGTACGTGTGGTCGCGGGCGAACGACGAGCTGCTCTACCGCGTCGACGGCACCAAGGTGACCGAGCTGCCCCGGATTCCGTCGGCCGAGGTCGGCAACCTGCTCGCCCTCGCCGTCGACGGCAAGCACCTGCGGGCGGTGACCTCCACCGGCGTTGTGCTCGACTCGGTGGACGGCGGGCAGTCGTTCCAGCGTCGGGGTGTGACTCCGCAGCCGGTGCTCGGCTGGTGGATCTGGGGTTACGAGGGCTCGATCGGCCGGAACCTCGACCACATCGTGCTCGGCACCAGCAGCGACGGTGTGTACACGACCTTCGACGGCGGGTTCACCTGGACTTCGTCCAGGCTGTCGGCCGAGCCGAAGCACCGGATCAACGTCTTCAGCGTCGCGGTCTCGCCCGCCGACGAGAACGTGGTCTGGGCCGAAGGGCTCGACACCACCGAGCTGGACGCGGGCAACACTCGCGCGCAGGGCCGCCACCTCTGGCGGTCGACCGACGGCGGCCGGACCTTCACGGTCGCGGTCGACCACGACCCCGCCACGGTGACGCTGACCAACGGCGTACCGCTGGCTCCGCATCCGACCGACCCCGACGTCGTGTACTTCGAGTACGGCACCTGGTTCGCCAACTACGGCACCGACCTGTACGCCTACGACGCGGGCACCGGGCGGCTGTCGACCGGGCACAGCGGCCAGGACGGCATCAACGCCATCACCTTCAACCCCGCGTTCCCCCAGGTGCTCTACCTGGGCCTAGTCGAGGTCCGCTGAGCTTCCGCCAGAACCCGGCGGCCTCCTTGGGGCCCGGCGCCTTGTCCGACAGGCGCCGGGCCCTGTTCGCGTCAGGCGGACGGCGCATCGACGTACGCGACCTCCTCGCGGACGATCCGGCCACCCTGGACGGTGTAGAGCGTCAGCTTGCGGGCGCTTCGGCGTACGCCGCTGGGCTTGTGCGTCTGGTCGAAGGTGAACTTGACGGCGAACTGCTCGCCCGCCCCGTCACCGAGGAAGGGCCCGTCCGCGGTCACCTCGTGGATCTCGTAGTCGGCGGTGAGCCGCTGGGCGTTCGCCATGATCTCCTCGAGGCCGGCGACCTCGGCGACACCTTCCAGGGGTGCGACGCGGACCATGTCCGGCGCGAGCAGCGGCATCGTCTCGGCGAGCGCTCCCCGCCGCAGCGCGCCGACGTACGCCTCCGCGACGTCGCCGGTCGAGCGGAAGTCGGCGGCGTGGTCGGCCGCCCAGTCCGCGAAGGTACGCGCTGGACGGCCGGTGAGCTGCTCGACCGTGTCCACCACCGGCTCCGGTTCGGTGACGATGGACGCCCAGTGGGCGAGCGCCCGGTCGACGAACTCCGCGTTGCCCCACATCGCCAGCATCTGGGCCCGTGCCTCCTCCGGCGGCTGCTCCTCGAACCGCAGCGGGCGGCCGATCGTCTCGCCGATGATGCGTACCTGGTCAGCCTGGCTCACCGTGGCGGGGCCGGTCAGAATGTAGCTCTGCCCGGTGTGGCCGGCTTCGGTGAGCGCCACGACGGCGACCGCGGCGAGGTCGGCCTCGTGGATGAGCGACCGCTGCGCTCCGGCATACGGGGCTCGGACGACGTCGCCCGTACGGATCTGGCCGGCCCAGCCCAGGGTGTTCGTGGCGAACCCGCCGGCCCGCAGGAACGTCCAGTCCACCCCGGACCGGCGAATCAGATCCTCGATCTCGCCCCAGACGCCGTTCTCCGCCGGGCTCACGTCGTCGCGGACGGAGAACGCCGACAGGTACACCACCTTGCGGGCGTACTTGGCGATCGTCTCGATCACCGGAGCGGCTCCTTCAGCCGACCGGAACGGCCACAGCAGGAAGACCGAGTCCACGCCGTCCAGCGCCACGCGCAGTGACTCCGGATCGGTCAGGTCTCCGCCGACGGCCTGCACCCCCGCCGGGAAGCCGGCCGCGTCGGGACGGCGGGTGAGCGCCCGGACCGGCAGCTCGGTCCGGGCCAGGGAAGCGGTCAGGTGACGGCCGACGTTGCCGGTCGCGCCGATGATCAGTGTCGTCATGCGTCCAGCGTTGAACCTCAACCCAAGTTGAGATCAAACTTTTCGCCTGTCAGCGTACGCGGGAATTTTCCCGTCATTGCCGTTAATGCGGATGCCGCAGTCTACTAACGCCCATGAATAAATGGAAAAGTCTGACGTTCGCGACACTGCTGGCCGTGACCACGCTCGTCGCACCGCAGGGTGCGCTGGCCGCCCCGGTGACGAGCGCGGTCTTCAACAATCCGACCGGCACCGCGGCCGACAAGGCGCTGCTGCAGAACAAGATCGTGGAGCTGATCGGCACCGCCCCGGCCGGGTCACGCATCCGGATGGCGATGTACTACGCCGACGACGCGACGATCCCGAACGCGTTGATCGCGGCGCACCAGCGCGGGGTGAACGTCCAGGTCATCTTCGACGGACGGGAGACCGCCGAGGCGTTGTGGCCGTCGCTGACCGCTGAGCTGGGCACGTCCTTGAGCGCGGCGAGCTGGGCGCTCGCCTGCCCCGCCGGTCGCGGGTGCATCGGCAGTCGCGTCCTGGGCAGCGTCGACTCCATCAACCACAACAAGTTCTTCTTGTTCTCCAGCACCGGCGGTGCGGCGAACGTCGTCGTGCAGTCGTCGGCCAACCTGCACAACGGGCGCGACGGCCTCGGCGGCTGGA
>JABFYB010000634.1 GCA_013361475.1 Hamadaea sp. | reverse complement strand
TACAAGGAGTCCGGTTACGGTCGCGAAGGCGGCCGCCACGGCCTGGAGGCGTACCTTGCCCACTAAGGAGAACTCGCGGCTCGCGGTCCGGAAGACCTACAAGCTGTTCATCGGGGGCGCGTTCCCGCGCAGCGAGTCCGGCCGAAGCTACGTCGTCACCGACGCGAAGGGTCAGTTCGTGGCCAACGCCTCCCAAGCCTCCCGCAAGGACGCGCGCGACGCCGTACTGGCGGCTCGGGGCGCTGTCGCCAAGTGGTCCGGCGCGACGGCGTACAACCGGGGTCAGATCTTGTATCGCGTGGCCGAGATGCTCGAGGGTCGCCGCGAGCAGTTCGTGGCGGAGCTGCGGACCTTCGGGCTGTCCGCGGCCGCGGCCACGCTCGAGGTGGACGCGGCGATCGACCGCTGGGTCTGGTACGCGGGCTGGAGCGACAAGGTCGCGCAGGTCGTGGGCGGGGCGAACCCGGTGGCCGGACCGTTCTTCAACATCTCCGCCCCCGAGCCGACGGGCGTCGTCGCGATCGTGGCCCCGCGCGAGCCCGCCTTGTTGGGGCTGGTCAGCGTCGTGGCGCCGGCGATCGTCACCGGCAACACGGTAGTGGTGATCGCGAGTGAGCCGCGCCCGACGCCGGCCGTCACGCTGGCCGAGGTGCTGGCCACATCGGACCTGCCGGGCGGCGTGGTGAACATTCTCACCGGATCGCCGGCCGAGATCGCGCCCTGGCTCGCGTCGCACTCCGACGTGAACGCGGTGGACCTGGCCGGGGTCGAGGACGCGGCGCTGGTCAAGGATCTGGAGGTCGCGGCGGCCGACACGCTCAAACGAGTGGTACGCCCGACCGCGGTCGACTGGGCCGCCGACCCGGGACTCAGCCGCATGACGCCGTTCCTGGAGACCAAGACGGTCTGGCACCCGAAGAGCTTCGAAGGCGCGAAGGGCACCGCCTACTAGCCACCTAGGGGATGTGATTTCGGGGACGGCTCGGGGGGATTCCCGATCCGTGGGAGAAGGCTGGTAAGTAGCTTGATCCCGTGACTGTCCTGGAGATCGCGCGGTTGCAGTTCGCGACCACCACCATCATCCATTTCCTCTTCGTCTTGGTGACGCTGGGGCTGGTGACGCTGTTGGTCGTCCTGCAGACGACTTGGGCGATCACGAAGAAGCCGATGTACGAGCGGCAGACCCGGTTCTGGGGTCGCCTCTACGTGATCAACTACTTCCTCGGGATCGCCACCGGCATCGTCCTCGAGCTGCAGTTCGGGACGAACTGGAGCGGGCTGTCGCACTACCTCGGCAACGTGTTCGGGGCGCCGCTCGCGATGGAGACGATCGTCGCGTTCTTCCTGGAGTCCACCTTCCTCGGGCTGTGGATCTTCGGTTGGGGACGGCTGAACCGCTGGGTGCATACCGCGCTGATCTGGCTGGTGGCCCTGACGGCGTACGCCAGCGTCTTCTGGATCATGGCGGCGAACTCGTTCCTCCAGCACCCGGTCGGTTACGCCAAGGGCGCCGACGGCGTCATCCGGCTGACCGACGTCGGCGCGCTGCTCTCGAACGGCTCGTTCGTGATGGCGCTTCCGCACGTCGTGTTCGCCGCGATCTCCGTCGGCGGTTTCCTGATGGCCGGCGTCAGCGCGTGGCACTTCATCCGGCGTACGCCGGAAGTGGAGTTCTTCCGCAAGTCGCTGCGGCTCGGCGTGGTGACCGCGGCGATCGGCGGATTCTTCGTGGTGGGCTTCGGCTATGCCCAGTTCGGCTTCGTCTCCGACCTGCAGCCGACCAAGTTCGGCGACGACACGGCGAAGGCGGCGGCCGTCGCCGACTTCACCGCCCGATTCGGCCCCGGCGACTACCACCTGCCCACGTACGCCAGCGTCGGTCTCGGCTTCATGATCCTCATCGGCAACCTGCTGCCCATGGTGCTGTTCTTCGTCCCGCTGTTCTTCCGGGACTGGATCATCCGCTGGCGGTTCCCGCTCTACCTGCTCCTCCTGGCCATTCCGCTGCCGTTCCTGGCAGCCATCCTGGGCTGGCTGTTCCGGGAGGGCGGCCGCCAGCCGTTCGCGGCGTACGGTCTGCTGCCGTTGGAGGACGCGGTCACGCCGGGCGGCTCCCCCGGCGGGATGCTCACGGCGTACGCGGTCTTCACGACGATCCTCGTCGCGCTGGCGATCACCGACTGTGTGCTGATCGCCCGGGCCGCCAACCGTGGTCCGGTGGACCCCGCCCCCGACGCCCTGAACCCGCTGGCCTGAAGGAACCCGTCATGACTGTTCTGCTCGCACTGCTCTTCGGCGGCTACTTCATCCTGGGCGGACTCGACTACGGCGTCGCCCTGGTCTCGCGAGGCCGCGCCGATCTCGACCGAGTCGCCCCGGTCTTCCTCGGCAACGAGGTCTGGCTCGTGGGCGCGGTCGGCCTCCTCTTCGGGGCGTTCCCGATGAACGAGGGTGAGCTGCTGTCGCAGCAACGCGTACCGATCGGGGTGGCGCTGCTCGGCGTGGTCCTCGTGACCTCGGCCTACGGCCTGCGGCTGTTCCGGCGTACGCCCGGCGGGGTGGGCGTCCTGGACGCAGTGGCCCGCATCGGCGGCGCGCTGGCCCTGATCGGCTGGGGCGCGGTGCTCGGCGGCATCTGGCAGGGCGGCACGTTCCACGTCACGCTGCAGACCGGCGGATGCGCCCTCGGTCTGCTCGCCTTGGGCGGTCTGCACGGCTGGGCGTACCTCTCCCGCCGATGGGTGATCTTCGGTGGGACGAGCGCGGCCATCCTGGCGCTCACCGTCGCGGCGGGCAGTGCGGTGACGTGGCACCTCGCCGATTCGGCGACGCTGGACCTCGTCCGGCCGGCGGCGTACGCCCTGCTCCCGCTCGTGCTCCTGGCCCAGGCGGCGACCTGGTGGATGTTCCGTGCGCGACACTCACGCCAGGCTCCCGTGGTGAGCTGACCCGGATCTGCTTCACTGCCAGCATGCGGCCTTTCGATCCTCGGCTGCTCCGGGCGGCGCCGGCCGCCCGGGGTGACGCGGCGTTGCTCGTCGCGGCCGGCGTCGGCGTGGCACTGGCCGCCGTCGGGACGGCGTACTTCCTGGCGCGGACGCTCGCCGCGGCCGCGGACGGCCGGTTGGACTCGGCCGCCCTGGCCGGCTTCGTGGTCGCGCTCGGCCTGCGAGCACTGCTCGCCGCGGCGAGCGGCCTGGCCGCAGCCCGCATGTCCGCCACGGTCAAGGCGCAGTTGCGCGACGACCTGCTGAAAGCGGTCGGCGACCGGGGACCGGGCTGGCTCACCGGGCAGCGTGCGGGCGAACTGGCGACCCTCACCGGGCGAGGGCTCGACGCCCTCGACGGTTACTTCACCGGCTACCTGCCGCAGCTGATCCTCGGCGTCACCGTGCCGGCAGCCGTCCTGATCACCCTGGCGGTCAGCGATCTGACCAGCGCGATCATCGTGCTCGTCACGCTGCCGCTGCTGCCGATCTTCGGCATCCTCATCGGCTGGCAGACCCAGGCCGCCACCGAGAAGCAGTGGCGACGGCTGCAACTGCTCGGCGGGCACTTCCTCGACATGGTGGCCGGCCTGCCGACCCTGCGCGCCTTCGGCCGCGCCCAGGCCCAGGTCGCCGCGGTACGCAAAATGGCCGACCAGCACCGCGTCGCCACGATGCAGACGCTGCGGGTCGCCTTCCTCTCGGCACTGGTGCTGGAACTCGTCGGCACCATCTCGGTCGCGCTCGTCGCCGTGCCGGTCGGGCTTCGGCTGCTCAGCGGTGGTCTCACCCTCTCGACCGCGCTGCTCGTGCTGCTGCTCACGCCGGAGGCGTACGCCCCGCTGCGGGCGGCGGGCAGCCGGTTCCACGCCAGCATGGAAGGGCTGACCGCGCTCGACCAGGCCTTCACCCTGATCGCCGCCGACCA
>JABFYB010000187.1 GCA_013361475.1 Hamadaea sp. | reverse complement strand
CGGCCGCATAGGCGGGGGCCACGCCTACCCTGGCGTGGCCCCCTGTTACGTGAGCCGGATTCGCACCGGCGTCCGTCGGATGAAGAGTCCGATGCGCTGCTACTGCGCCATCACGTCGCGTCCGGCGCTCGCCGCCACATTTAAAGCTCCAGGTCATTCCTGTCGGCTGCTGAGTTACCGCTACTCCACGAGACCACGGGAGAGGTCCCGCCCAGATTCGAACTGGGGTCTGCGAATCCACTGCCTGGCGCTGATCGATGCGAACTGGCCGAACTGTGGTTGAGCTTGGAGCAAGAGTCTGGATGCCGCCGGTCGCCTCTGCCAGTTGGGCTACCGGGACGTGAGTGCCCCGGGCAGGACTCGAACCTGCACTCTCCCGGCCCGCGTCAGTCTGAACTCGAGCCTCAATCTCATCTTGTGCTCACCCGGCCGAAGCCGGGAGTCTCTGGGCGCGCCGCGTCAGGCGCGGTTCTCGGTGAAGATGAAGTCCAGGATCGCCTTGCCCATCTTGGCGTCCACCACCTCGGCCAGGTTCGCCTGCTCGCGCGCCGTCTTGACGGCCTCGGTCACCGCGGTGACCTGCGCCAGCCAGGTGTCGCGCTGCGACGGCGAAACCGCGCCGGACAGCTTCGTGGTCGACCAGGTGCCCTCCGGGACGTCCTTGGTCACCTTCTCCACGTGCGCCGGGTGCTTGTCCGTCGGCGGGACGACGACGATGAAGTCCTCAGACTTGCGCGACCGCATGGTCTTCACGGTGGCCGACCGGAACACCTGGTTGTCGGCGTCCCACGTCCAGTCGTCGGCGACGTCGGTGACCGGCAGCTTGGAGATGAACGTCCGCAGGTTCGTCAGCTGCTTCTCCAGCCACAGCAGCGTCGTCACCGGCACGTCGCGGGCCAGGACGGTGTCGCCGACCTTCACATCGGCCTTCGCGCCCGCGTTCGCGGTGTCCTTGGTCAGCGTGAGGTCGATCAGCCGCTCCACCGCCGCCTGGATCTCCGAGACGAGCGCCGGCACCTTCGCGGTGACCTTCTTCGACTCCGACGGCAGGACGTAACCGTCCTCCTCCAGCGGCTCGTAGGTCCGGATGAGACCCGCGAACAGGTCCGGCTTCTGCGCCTCGTGGTACGCCTTCGTCAAAGTCGTCTCGGCGGTCGCCTTGACGCCCTTCTCCAGCGCGATGATCTGATTCAGCTTCGTCATCGTGATCCTCCCCGTGCCCGGCCTCGATCACCGGACGCCTGACGGTAGAGGACGATCATGTGCCACAGCAACGGGTTTCAGCGTTTCAAGTTCGGCACGATCAGTTCCGCCATGGCGACGAGGGTCGCCTCGTCGGCGTACCCCTGGTTCTGAAAGACCGCGATGCTCGCGTACGCGCTGGGATCGCTCGGGTCCCAGGCGATCGTGAGCCGCGCGGTCGGAGCGATCAGATGCTCCTGTTCGTAGATCGCGGGTCGCCCGAGCACCGTGAGCTTGTGCCCGCCGGTGGCCGCCTCGGTCATGGCGGCGACGTCGACGCCGCGCCCGACGTCGAGCCGGACGGCTCGGGTCGGCAGTTTGACGTTGCAGCTGAGGTAGGACATCCCGTCCGGGTCGAACGACGTGCCCTGGCCGTGCACCTCGGGCGGAGTCTCCACGAGGGCGAGGACCTCGGGCCGGTTGATCAGCGGGCAGATCTCGTGGAAGGCGCGTTTGTGCCCCGCCTCGGACGGCTCGGCGAACGACGGCGCGACATACGGCCGCGGCCCCTGCTCCCGGGGCCAGTTGGTGTAGACGGCGTACACCAGCAGCCCGGACATGCCCAGCATGCCCAGCCATCCCAGCAGCTTCTGACCCCGCATGGCCGCCGATCATAGGACACCGCGAGGGGATGCGGGTTCGGCAGGAAATCATGCTCTAAGTCGGAAATGACTCGTTATCGTGAGGTCATGCCCGGGACCGTGGAAACGTGAGCGGCGACCCCGCGGAGATCGACGCGTTCCTGCGGCGGCTCACCCGCTTCTTCCTGCGCAACAGTGCCGAAGGCGCGTTCGATGTACGCGACGTCGTCAGGCGGGTCGGCGCCTCCTTCGGCGTCCGGGCCGACGTGCTGCTCATCGCCGAGGCCGCAGTCGTCACGGTGGCCCACCCGGCCGGCCCGGAAACCGTCGCGACCGTACGCGCGGTGCCCCAACTCGCCCGCCTCGACCGGGTGGCGCAGTCGAAGACCCTCGTCACGGCGATCACTTCGGGCCGGTTGACCCTGGCCGAGGCTGACCGCGCCCTGACCACACTGGAGCGCAGCCGGCCGCCCTTCCCCGACTGGTTGAAGATGATCGGCGTCGCGCTGTTCGCCGTCGGCTTCGCGCCCAGCGTCCAGGCGACCTGGCGGGAAGTCGGCTCGAGCGCCTTGCTCGGGCTCGTCATGGGCCTGCTGTTCCTGCTGGCCGGCCGATTCCGGCGGATGGACCTGGTCCTGCCGATCATCGGGCCCATCGCCGTCGGAGTGGTGGCGTTCGGACTGCTCGACGCGGCCAACGCGCCCGGCGGTCCCGTGCTGGTCATGATTCCGGCGCTGTTCGTGCTCATCCCCGGTGACTACCTGTGCGCGGCCGCCGCCGAACTCGCCGTCGGCCAGTTCACCCCGGGCGCGGTCCGGCTCGCCCAAGCCGTCTTCATCCTCGTCGAACTGGCGGTCGGCCTGATCATCGCGGCCGAGATCACCCAAGCGGGCGCGGCCAGCCTCAACGAACGAACCGTGCCCGACAGCCTGCCGTTCTGGATCGTCGTCGCCTCCTGGATCCCGTTCACGATCGGCCTGGTCCTGACCTTCACCGCCCGGCCCCGCGACTTCCTCTGGATGCTCCTGCTGGTCTACCTGGCCTGGGGCGCCCAGCTGGTGGCCACCGCCCTGACCGACCACATCGCCGGCACCTTCGTCGCCGGTGTCGTCCTGTCGGCCGCGGTCGGCCTGCTCGAATGGTCCGACAACACGCCCCCGCGCATCGTCCTGATCCTCGGCGGGTTCTTCGCCCTCACCGTCGGTGCCGTGGCGCTTCGGGGACTCACCACGCTCGAAGGCGGCCAGACCGGCGAGGCGCTCAGCGACCTGGTCGCCGCCGTCATGCAGGCGACCGCTCTGACCCTGGGCCTCGTCGTCGGCACCATCGCCACTCTGGTCAAGCCCGGGAGAATGCGGCCCGCCCCGGCGCGCGCCCCAACAGCCTCCTGAAGGGACGTTCGAAGCCCGGAGTCTCGGCTCGACGCGATCAAGGCTGGTACCATCAGCGGCACTTGATCACCCGCCGGACATCCGCGAAGGATCCCTGATGCAGCGTAAGCCGTCGCCGATCGCGACGCACCGCCGGTGAAGACCGGTTCTCGGCTGACGTGGCCTTACGCATGGGTGAGCTGATCCTCGTCCGGCACGGCGAGACCGAGTGGAGCCGCACCGGCCAGTACGCCGGCCGTACCGACATCCCCATGACGAAGGCCGGCCGATCCGCCGTACGCCGTCTCGCGCCGGTGTTCGCGGCCCGGCCGGTGATCGCGGCGTACGCCAGCCCAGCCGACCGGGCCGTGGAGAGCGCGGCGCTGATCGGCCTGGCCGGCGCGCAGTCCGACGACGACCTGTGGGAGTGGGACTACGGCGGCTACGAGGGCCTGACCGAGCAGCAGATCGAGGCGACCCGTCCGGGCTGGGACCTCTGGCGCGACGGCGTCATCCCAGGGGACGCGGCTCATCCCGGCGAGACGGCCGCCCAGGTCGCGAGCCGGGTCGACGCCGTCCTCGCCCGAGTCCGGCCGCTCCTGTCCGACGGTGATGTCGTGCTGGTGCTGCACGGCCACCTGCAACGCGTCCTCGCCGCTCGGTGGCTCGGCCTGCCACCGGAGGCGGGGCGGATGTTCGCGCATCCGCACACCGCGACGGTCAGCGTCCTGACCAGCGAGCACGACCGGCCGGTCCTCGGCTCCTGGAACACCTCCGGACCGGCCGCGTGACGCTCGGCCACGCGCCGGCCATCGATCGAAGAATGATCGACATCCGGATCGGTGTCGCATCCGCCGCCGATTTCGACACGGAACGGGATGTGGATCAAGCACCCGACCGCCGGCTCGGCCAACGGGTGAACCAAGATGATCGACATGGAGTTCTTCTGCTACCACCGAGACCGCCCCGGTTCGCTGCCTCTGCGGGACGCGCTGATCGAGCCGCATTGGGCGTACATGGACGGGTTCGAGGCGGAGTTGATCGCGCGGGGTCCGGTCTTCTCGGTGGACGGCGAGACCCTGCTCGGCAGCGTGCACATCGTCGACCTGCCGGATGCCGCCGCCGCCCGGCGGTTCGCCTTCGAGGAGCCGAACTACCAGGCGGGGGCGTACCGGGATGTGCTGCTGCGGCGGTGGCGCAATCTGCTCGGGCGGACGATGTGGGAGTTCCCGGGGCTGCGCGACGACGCCAACCGCTACCTCGTGCTGGGGCTCGGCGAGGGCGAACCGGCTGATCTGGAGCCACGCCAAGAAGACGGGCTGATCGCGTACGGGCCGCTGCTGTCGGATGACGGTGCGGCTTGGCTGGGGACGGCGGCGCTGCTGCGGGCGGCCGACGCGGACGCGGCCCGCGGCATCCTCACCGCCGACCGGTACGCCGACATCGAGGTGTACGCCTGGGAGCCGGGCGGCCGCCGGTAAGGCCGCCGGAAGCCGGCGGCCGAGGTCGCGAAACACCTGCGTAACGCGCTCGGCCTACGGTGATCATATGCACGTGGAGAAGCGGGAACTCGGGGATCCCGACCTGGCCGCCCTGCTCGACGCGGCCTTTGCGCAACTCGTCGCCCGATACGGGGCCGAGGGCCGGTCGCACGTCCAGACCGACGCGAGCTACCTCGTCGCGGTGGTCGACGGGCAGGCGGTGGCCTGCGTCGCGCTGCAACACGCCGACGACGAGACCGGCGAGGTGAAGCGGATGTTCGTGAGCCCGGCGTACCGGGGTCGCGGGCTGGCCCGGGCGCTGCTGGCGGCGGTGGAAGACGAAGGCCGCGCACGGGGATATCAGACGATCCGGCTCACCACCGGCAATCAGCAGCCCGAGGCGATGGCCCTCTACGAGAGCAGCGGGTACGCCGAGACCCCGCGGTACGGAAAGTACGTCGGCCAGCTCTGGACCCACTGTTACGCGAAGGCGCTCACGTAAGGGCGTAAGACTCTTCGTGAATCGGGCTCACGCCGCGACGATAGAGCGGGTGAGCGAGCTACCGAAGTTGCGCAGCGCCTGGTGGGAGGTCGGCCTCCAGGCGCGCGTCGACGCCGGGATCACCGGGGTCGCCAAAGCCCTTCCGCGCCTCATCGCGACCGCGTTCCGCCGGGCGATGGCGGCTGACCGGGCGGGCACGATCGCCACCATCGCCATCACGGTCACCGCCGGTGTCCTGGCGACGCTGGGTCTGCTGACCACCCAACGGGTGCTCATCGCCGTGCTGTCGCAGGGCCCGACCGTCGAACGCGTCGAGGCCGCCCTGCCCGCCTTGCTCACCCTGGTCGCTCTCATCGCCGTGCGCGGCGGGCTCGGCATCGCCTCCGGGTGGACCCAGACCCGCCTCGAACCCAGGTTGCGTCAGCAGGCCGAGCGCTCCCTCTTCGAGGCGACGACCGCGGTGCCCCTTTCGGCGTACGACAGTGAAGGCTTCACGGACGAGCTGGAACGCGGCAGCGGACGAGGCGTGGACGCGGTGTGGAACGTGGTCCGGCACGCGATCAACCTGTTGGCGGGCGTCATCGGGGTGATCGCCGCGGGCGCCGCCCTCGCGCTGCTGCACCCGCTGCTGCCGGTGGCGCTGCTCGCCGCGAGCGTCCCCGAGGCCTGGGCGGCGCTGCGCGCGGGCGGGCAACGCTACCGCGAGTACCTGCTGGGCTCGATCCGCCGCCGTCGAGTGTGGATCCTCACGGAACTGATGGCACGCCGCGGATCCGCCGCCGAACTGCGCGCCTACCACCTGCGCGACTTCCTGTTGCGCCAGTATGACGTGGTCATGGACGCCGAGACCGCGGCCCAGCTGCGGCTCGCGCGAGCGGTCACCGCCACGACCACCGTCGGCGCGATCATCACGGGCGTCTGCAACGCCGGGGTCTACGGCCTGCTCGCGGGTCTCCTGATCACCGGGCACCTCCCGCTCGCGGCCGCGGCCACCGCCGTGGTCGCCCTCCAATCGGCGCGGAACAGCCTGCACGTGGCCACCATCTACATCAACGAGTTGTACGCCGATGGCCGTCACCTGCGTGATCTGGAGGAGTTCCTGACTCGGGCGCGGGGGCTGACCCCCGACGGACCGGTGGAACCGGTTGTGCCGCAACGGTTTCGCATGCTCCGGCTCGACGAGGTGACCCTCCGGTACGCCGACCGCGACCGCCCGGCGATCGACGGAGTGAGCCTGACCATCCGAGCCGGACAGACAGTGGCGTTCGTGGGGGAGAACGGCTCGGGCAAGACCACCCTGGCCGCTGTCCTCACTGGACTGCGCGCACCGGATCAGGGCACCGTCTGGTGGGACGAGCACCGGCTGCCGGACCTCGACGCCGCGGCGGTGCGGGCCGCGTTCGGGGCGGTGACGCAGGACCACTGGCAGTGGCCGTTCACCGCCGAGACCAACATCCGCCTGGGCGACCTGGCGATCGACGGTGGGCGCGACCCGGTCGAGGCGGCCGCCCGGGCGGCGGTCGCCCACGAGATGATCCTGGACCTGCCCCACGGGTACGCCACCCTGCTCGACCGCAGTTTCGAAGGTGGCCAGGACCTGTCCGGCGGCCAATGGCAACGGCTCGCCGCCGCTCGCGGGTTCTTCAAGGACGCGGATCTGCTGATCATGGACGAGCCGTCGTCGGCGCTGGACGCCCGAGCCGAAGCCGCCCTGTTCGCGTCCGTCCGCGCCCGGCACGGCACGAAGACGACCGTGCTGATCACCCACCGGCTCGCCAACGTACGCCACGCGGACGTCATCTTCGTGCTCCACGAGGGCCGCCTGGTCGACCAGGGTACGCACGACGAGCTGATCGCCCGGGGCGGCCTCTACAAGACCTGGTACGACCTGCAGAAGATCGGCTACACCGACGCCTGAGCGGTGTCGTGACGCGGAAGCGGCCCGCCGAGCTGATCCTCGACCCGCCGCCGCAGCAGCTCGTATTCGTCGTTGCGCCGCTTCAACGGACCGGCGGCCGCTGGACGACCCGGGCGCCGGAGGCGACCTCGCCCGCCTGGAACTGCTCGCGGGTCAGGTCGATCTCGATCCCGCTGCCACCGGCGTCCGACCTCATGCGGTGGCCGCGCCTTGCAGTGGGCACGCCGTGGCGACCCGTTCGGTCAGCTCGGTCCGCATCGCCGCGAGGTCGGCGATCCGGGCGTCGATCACCTCGATCTTCTCGGCGAACAACGCGGACAGCGCGGCGGCGGTGTCGGGGGAGTCCTTCCGCCGCTCGCCGGCCCGGACGATCTCGGCCAAGGAGAACCCGAGGCGTTGCGCCGTCCGGACGTACTCCAGCCAGGGCAGCGTCTCGGGCGGGAAGTCGCGATATCCGTTGCTCAGCCGACGGCTCGACACCAACCCGACCTTCTCGTAGAACCGCACGGCGTCCGTGGTCAGCCTGGCTCGTTCGGCGAGTTCCCCGATGCGCATGTTCCTCCTTGACTTGACCTTGAAGCGTACTCCAGGGTTTAGCGTCCCGATCATGACGAAGAACTACCTGCGGACCGTCCGAATCAGCGCCTGGTACGACCTGATCGTGACGGCCGGGTTCGCCACCCCGTGGACGTACGCGCTGCTGCACGACGCGTTGTCGGACGTGGGAACTGCGGTCGGCCTCGGCGGCTTCCCGCCCCTCGACCCCCTCCAATCGCTGTACGCCACCCTGATGGGCTCGGTCGTGCTGATCTGGGCGCTGCTGCGGATCACGCGTACGCAGCCCATTCACGGGCTGTTGGACGGCATCGCCCGGATGCTGTTCTCCACCTGGTTCGCGTACGCCCTCGGGCACGGGGTGAGCGGAATCCTGTGGGGCTTCCTCGCCGTGGAGGTGACGTTCGGCCTGCTTCAGCTCGTGCCCTGGGCCCGTAGAGTCACTGCATGCCCCAGCTCGAAGACCGACTTCCTGCGGGCCCTGCTCAGCTGAAATGCGTCGCGAACAGGTCGAGACGGTCGTTACCGTGACCGCGTGACGCTGCTTTCCCTGCCCATCGCCGACCGCCTCCGGTCGGCCCGTCATGTGCTCATCGCCGGGGCCGGCGGTGGCTTCGACGTGTACGCCGGGCTCCCGCTCGCCCTGGCACTGCGGGCTGAAGGTGTACAGGTGTCGCTGGCCAGCTTCTCGATCAGCGAACTGGGCATGCTCAAGCCGGACGCGTGGCTGCGTACGGGGCTCGCCGCGATCCGGCCGGACTCGCCCGGCAACGACCGGTACTTTCCCGAACGCGCGCTCGCCCGCTGGCTGCACACGAAAGGCCACGATCCCGTCGTGTACGCCTTCGAACGCACCGGCGTCCGCCCGTTGCGGGCGGCGTACCGGAAGCTGGTCGAGGTGCTCGGCGTCGACGCGATCGTCCTGGCCGAAGGCGGCACCGACATCCTGATGCGGGGCGACGAGGCCGGCATCGGCACGCCGGAGGAGGACATGACCAGCCTGACGGCGGTCGCGGGCCTCGACGTGCCGCTGAAGCTGGTGGTCAGTCTGGGCTTCGGCATCGACTCACACCACGGTGTCTGCCATGCGCACGTGTTGGAGAACCTGGCCGCGCTACAACGGGCGGGCGGCTATCACGGCGCCTGCACCGTGTCGCCGGACGGTTACCTGGAGGCGGTCGCGCACGCCGCACGCGAACACCCGAAGCATGCCAGCATCGTGCACGGGCAGGTCGCGGCGGCGCTGCGGGGTCAGTTCGGCAACGCGCCGGTGACCGTGCGGACTCGTGGCACCGAGCTGTTCGTCAACCCGTTGATGGCGTTGTACTTCGTGGTGGGGCTGGACGCGCTGGCCGGCGAACTGCGCTACCGCGACCTGATCGAGCACTCCCGTACGCCGCTGGAGGTCGGGCTCGCGATCGAGGCCTACCGCGAGCGGACCGAGGTCCGTCCGCGCCGTGCGATTCCCCACTGACGCCGGGCCCAGGCCGAAGCTCAGCCGAGTTCGTCGATCGGGCCGAGCCGGCGGACGTAGTCGCGTACGGGTGGCGACAGCTCTTCTTCGGGGCGCTTCTGGCCGACGACCTCGTACCAGGCGAGGTTTTCGATCCAGAACCGGGCGATGAACTCGTCGAAGCCGTCGGCGACCAGCAGGAGGTCCTCGGCCGCCTCCTGCTGGTCGGCCTCCTCGCAGTCGTACGCGATGCCGCCGCAGAGGACTTCGTGCTCGCCGGTCGGCAGCAGGTGCAGGTACCAGAACAGGCAGCCCTGCTGGTCGTTGAGGAAGCGGACGAGCGTGGCGCCCTCCGTGACCGGGCTCGGCGCGGTCGGCAGGTCGCTTTCCCAGTAGCACGACGTGCAGGTGGGGACGGAGTCGCGCAGCGCCGGGTCGGTCACGAAGGCGACGAACGACTCGGGCAAAGCGGCTCGATGCCCTGCCACGCGGACCGGCCCGCCCAGCGTGTCGAGCCCGTAGCGGCCCTTGGCGAGTTCGTTGAGCGGGATCAGGCCGGTCATCCAGGCGTGGAGCCCGCCCGGGTGATCCACCGGAAGGGACGGGAGATCCTCGGCGGGATCGAAGCCGTAGGTCCCGCTCACCGGACGACGGGGTCCCAATCCGGCGGAGACCCAACCACGACGCAATGTCATGCGCGGCACTCTAACCACGGCCACCGACACCGCGCTGTGCTGGTGCCACTTGCCATGATCCGCATCCCGTTCCGTGTCGAAATCCGGCCGCCCGGCGACATCTTCCGGGATGTCGATCACCGATCGTCCACTAGGGACACTCGCGTGGCCGCGCTAGACCGTCGCGATCTCGAAGTGGATCGGCGCACGGCGATCGCGGGGGCCGTTGAGAACGAGCAGATCCACATCGGTGGGCTGCGCCCGCAACCCCGTCAACGCTCGGGCGAGCGGGTCGCCGACGTCGAGGCCGACGGTGAGGAAGGAGTACCGTCCGTGCAGCCGGTCGCAGCCGTGGCGCAGCAGCGTTTGCAGCGTCTCGGCGTCGGAGGCGCAGACGTTGAATGCTGTCCGGTAGGCCAGCGCGCCACCCGGCTTCGGCAGGCGGGGCGCCCCGAACAGCGGCGCGGCGGCGTTGAAGGCGACCCGGACGGCGGCCAGCCGGGCGGAGTAGCCCATGACCCGCATCTGCTTGATCTCGTGCTGGTCCCACAGCCCGACGAAGCCGGCGAGCTCACCGTCCGGCCGGCGGGCCAGCAGGTAGTCCAGGCCGGGCTGGTCGAGCGGGAACCCGTCGAGGGCGGGCGCGAACTGGCGCCGCACGGCCAGCCGATGCCAGAGCTTGACCATCTCCGGCTCGTCGGCGGGGTCTGCGAGGCGTACGGCGAGGTCCGATCGGCGTGGCCGATGGCGGGTCAGCAGATCCACACTGGCCGAGCGGATCGTCGCCCACCGTGTCACGCCGGGGACGAACCCCAGGGCCAGCGTCGTGGCGGCGTCGTTGCCCGCCAGGATCGTCGAGATCATCGGCGCCGTCGGCCCCACCAGGTCCAAGGCGGTCTGGTACGCCCACTGCCCGAGCGCCCGCGCGACGCCCTGCCGCCGGAAGTCCGGGTGGACCTTCAGATCTCCGACGTACGCGATCGAGCCGGGTTCGCCGTCGAGGAACGCGGTCCGCCGGGCGACTGCGATGCATCCGAGCGGCCCCGAGTCACCGTCGACCACGCCGACCCGCCATTCCTCCCCGGCCAGGCGGTTCAGCGCGAAGTAATCCGGTTCGCGGTCGAACCGCAGCGCCAGATCCCCGTCCATCGTGGACCTCGCGGCCAGGCTCACCAGCCCGGCGTTGTCGTCGGGCCGAGCGTCACGGACCCTCATCCGGCCACCTCGCAGACGGCGACCCGGCGCTGGCACAGGCTGCGGTCGCCGCTGATCATCTTCTCGCCGAGCGGGCGGTCCTCGTGGACGGCGTCACGCCAGCGTTCGGGCACCTCGGTCCAGCCGACGAAGTTTCGGAAGACCAGGCGCGCGCCGGGCCGGGCGGTGCGGACGATCTCGGCGAACAACTCGTCGATCTGGTCCGGTGTCAGCCATTCGCAGATGTTCGACAGGGCGTACCCGGCCATGCTGCGGTCGGGACGCGTACGCAGATAGTCGGTGAACGTGGCGTCGACGAGCCGGAGGCGGTCGACCGGCACGGTCCCGGCCAGGTAGGGCGGCCGGCTCTCGACCGGATAGCTGCCGGTCAGCAGATAGTGCAGGAAGTAGTTGTCGGACACCGTGAGATCGGTCAGCGTGTGCTCGGCGACGGCG
Source organism: Hamadaea sp. (assembly GCA_013361475.1). GTDB lineage: Bacteria > Actinomycetota > Actinomycetes > Mycobacteriales > Micromonosporaceae > Hamadaea. The sequence continues at coordinate 4,720 of JABFYB010000187.1, read as the reverse complement.
TGGAAGTGCGCCGCATAGCTCGGATTCTCGACGTGTGCGAAGAACCTCTCGTCGTACGCGCGCCGCAGCACCAGCCGGTTGCACAGCACCCGGAACAGCGCCCGCCACGCCGGGGTGTCCCACTCGTCCCGGTAGAACCGGCGCTGCTCATCGATTGTGGACAGACGAAGCAACTGCGGCACCCGGCTGCGGTGTGTCGTGCGGACGACCCGGGCGATCAGCCGCATCAGCCGCTCGGTGACGCCGGACTGGAGCACGCCCCGGCCGACCGCGGCGGAGCGGCCGTCCCAATAGCGGCTCGCCGCCGGGCTCAACACCCCCCGGATGCCCCGGTACGCGTACCGCCGGTCGTCGGCGCTCATCGGGACCGCGCCGAGCAGCCCGAGTGCGCCCGGACGATCCAGCCGGTCGATCGCGGCCGCCTTGAACTCCACGAGGTGGTTCTGCGTACGGTTGACGTCGACCCCGGTGACGTCCGGTGCGCCCGCGGCGACGAGCGACAACGCGGTGCACCCGGCCGAACTGACGACGGCGATCGGGCCGTCCCAGTGTCCGGCGAGCGCGTCGATCTCGACCTGCGGATCCTCCCGGACCTGGGCGAAGAACAGCCGGTCGTCGACGGCTCCGGGCAGTTCATCGCGCCGCAGCATGGGATTTCCTCTCCATCGGACCGGCCAAGCCGGCCACCAGGGCACGGCTCGCCGCCGTCACCACCGCGACCGGGTCGGGCCGATCGGGACCGGCCTGGGCGGGCCAGGCCGCCCGCAGCCGGTCGGTCCGGAACGTCTTGGGCAGGTAGAGCTGTTCGGCGAAGGGCAGCATCGAGGGCAGCGCCGGTTGCAGGGCGCCGCCCCGGAGCCGCTGGGCGGCGTCGGCCAGGTCGAGGAACGCGGCCCGGTCGCAGGGCACCGGCCGGGGCAGCATCCGCCGCTGGAACACCGGGTCCTGCTCGAACACGGTGAACGCGGCGTCGATGACCGTCCCGAGCGGGACGGCGCCGCCGCAGACGTGGTAGATCCCCGGATCGGCGGCGAGCAGCGCCCCGACGGCGTCGACGGTGAACTCGGCGGTGGCCAGGCTCAACGGCGTCGCCGGATCACCGGGCACCAAGGTCAGCAGACCCCGATGGAACAGCCGCAGCGTGTGGTGGAAGACGTTGAACTGACCGATCTCGCCGCTCCCGTCCTCGGCGATCACCGTCGGCAGGCGCAGAACGGTCAACGGCAGATCCGCGTCGAGCAGGATCTCCTCCGCCGCCCACTTCGACCACTCGTAATGGTTGACGAATCCGGCGTCGGCCAGGCGCTCTTCGCGTACCTCGCCGCGACGGCGGCCGGCCGCGTACAGGGTGGACAGGAACACGAGCCGGTCGAGGCGGCCGCAGCGGCGGGCGAAGTCGCGTACGCGGGCCGTCCCGGCCACGTTGACCTGCTCGGCGGTCGGCTGATCGAGGTCGAACCGGATGAGCGCGGCGGCATGAACGATGCGGGTGATCCGCCGGGGGTCGACGTACGCGAACGGGTCGTCGTCGCGCAGATCGACGGGGACGACCTCCGCCCCGGGAAGATGGGCCAGCTTCGCCCGCTTGCGGTTCAGCTCGGCGTTGTCCGCCGCGCGTACCGCCAGGACGAGGTCGTCGGTGGCGGCGAGGGCGGCGGCGAGGCGGCTGCCCAGGTAGCCGTCCGCGCCGGTGATCAGGGTCGTCATCGGGTAACCACCTTGTCCGTGAGAGTAGTGAGATCCGGCCAGCCGTCCGGGTTCGTTCCGTGCCGGTCGACGACGGCGTACAGCCAGCGTTCGAGGCCGAAGGCGACACAGGCGGTCGACGCCGGCACGCCCGCCCGCGAGATGCCGAAGGCGGAGCCGAAGTGCTCGTGATGCCGGTTGGCCGAACTCAGCGCCAGCGACCCGTACGCCGCCTCGTGTTTGACCGGCAGTACGCGTTGCAGCAGGAACCCCGGCTGGCGATGCGGCCGGAAGAACGGATCGGTCGCGGGCGACCAGCTCAGCGGCAGGTCGATCAGGCGAGCGAAGTCGTCGACCAGCTCCCGGGTCTCGGCGAGGAACGACGCCGTCTCGGCCGGGGTGCCCAGGCACACGATCTCCCGCATCGAGAAACTCCACTGCCGCCGCAGCGGCTCGTACCGCTCCTCGCGCCGGAAGCAGGTGGTCCGCGTCGTCACGTACGCCGCTTGCGCCAGCCGCGCACCCCGGCGTTGTGCGTACACGTGGAAGCACGCGGCGGGAGTGAGGACCGCCGTGACCGGGCCGGTGCGCGTGAGCACCACGGACCCCTCCTCGTCGACCACCGGGCCGTCGGCGAACTCGCCGAGATTGGCGTCGGTGGGTTCGAGCCCGATCGCGAACGTGGCCTGCTGCGGGAACGCGCGCAGGTGGCCGGTGAGGACGGAGGCGGGCAGCGTCGGGGGTGGACATTCCTCGGTGGCGCTCCACTGTGCCGCAAGGCGGCGGAACGCGCCGTCGAGGTCCTCGGCGAGACGCAGCAACGGCCCGGAGAGCCCGGACTGCCCGTACGCGTCCCAGCGCAGCCCGAGGTCGGTCAGCTCGGCGAGCGTGGTCATGATGGCCCCCCGAATCGGGTGAGCATCGCGTCGATGCTGTCGAAGTCGCCGATCCGGAGCTGTTCGACGTCGATCGGCGCACCGCGCAGCCGTTCGAGCAGCATGATCAGCTCCGGCAGGTGGATCGACCGCAGTACGCGCACCGAGAACAGCGCGGTCTGATCGGTGATCACGACGTCACCGGCGTGCCGTGCGACGAACGTCCGCAACGCCTGCCGGATCTCGGGCTCAGAACGCATCGGCGGGCTCCTCGACCAGTACGCCGGCCGCCGCCAGCACCCGCAGGCACTTGGCGGTGACCCGGCGGCGATGCTCCCGTTGGGCGGGCGCGCACCAGGCCGCGTCGGCCAGCTCCCAGGGCTCGGCGAACCCGGTGTCGGCGTAGACGTCAGGGTGGTAGTAATCGCGCCAAGTGGCGCTGACGAACCGGCTGAGGTCGGCACGGATCTCCGCCTCCTCCTGCCACGGTGCCCCCGCGGCCCAGAGCGCGCCGACCAACTGACGGCCGAACGCCAGATGCCTGGCCTCGTCCCGGTGGTGACTGTCGTTGATGAACCGGGCCAGCGGGTGCAGCCGCCGATCCCGGGCCTGGACCCGGTTGTAGTGGTCCACGATCTCCTCGAAGATCATCGTCTTGGCGAAGAACAGGAAGTCGTCCACGTCGCGCGGCCGCTCGGTGGCGAAGGGCAGCTGCCGCGTCCGGTGCACCCGGGCGTACCGGGTGCAGAAGCCGCCGAAGTAGACGCTGTGCTTGTTCTCCTCGTCGAGGAAGTGGTGCAGGTAGCCGGTGAAGGCGGCCAGATCGCTGCGGTACAGCCGGGCGGCGAGCCCCTGCATCAACGACTTCTCGCCGTGGATGTTGAGGCTGTAGAAGCCGGCCGCCTCGTGGAAGGCGAGCCGCCGGCGAGCCTTCTCGTCGAGGCCCGACCACACCTCGGTGCCGTAGAGGCTGACGTATTCGGGGCTGGTGAACCAGTCCAGCTCCGGGTCCACTGTCGCGGGCCAGTCGACCGCCGTGTAGGGGTTCTGGTAGGCCCGCTGCGACAAGCGGCTGAGCCGCTCGGCCGTCGGCGCGACCTCCGCCAACGCGGTCGCCAACGCGCTCATCGCGTCACCTCCAGCGCCGCGCACTGCCAGTTCAGCCCGAACCCGGCCATCGCCAGCGCGATCCGCTGACCGGGCCGCGCCTGGCCGGAGTCCAGCAGCGCGGTCAGGTTCACCACCACGTCTGCGGAGATCACGTGGCCCACGTCCGGCAACGACGGATGCCACACGCGGCCGTGGTCGACCGCCAGCAACCGGGCCAGGATGCGCCACGCCTGCTCGTGGGTGTTCTGCGGCACTATCCAGTCCAGCTCGGCCGGCGACGCCCCGATCCGCGCGGCGGTCTCGCGCACGATCCGGTGCGTGTACGCGAAATAAGTGCCGACGGTCTCGTCGTCACCGGCCTGGCCGAGCCCGCCGTTGGTGATCTGGTGCACCGTCAACAATCGACAGACATCCGGCTCCCGGCCGACGACACAGGCGGCGGCGCCGTCCGAGATCACGTTGTACGCCTGCTCGTACCAGGCGCCGTCGGGAAAGCGGTCGGCGGTCACACACAACACCCGCCGCCACCCCGGTTCGGTGGCGAGAAGAGCCCGGGCGATCCGCAGCGCGCCGAGCATCCCCGTGCAGGCCTGCTGATGCACCCCGACGACGACCGCGTCGCGCAACCCGAACTCCGCCTGCAACCGGCCGGCCGGAAAGTCCATGAGCACCTTCACGTCGCGTACCGGGCCGTCCTGCGGCTCGGGCAGGCAGGTCGCGTAGACGATCGCGTCGATGTCGTGCAGGCCGCCGCCGGCCTCGATCTCCGCGACCGCCCGGCGCGCCAAGTCGTACGCCGTCTCGTCCGGCCCGCACACGTGATGCCACCGGAAGCCGGCCGCCTCCAGGTCGCTCGCGGCCGACCGGAGCAGCCCCGCTTCGGCGGACTCGCGGACGTGCCGCTTCTGGGCGCCCAGCGCGTACGTCAGTGATCCGAGATAAACCCCGTCCATGGCCTCCATCCTCGGCAGCCCGGGCGGCCGGGGCATGAGCGCCGATACTCAGGTACCCGTGAGTTGTTCACCCCGCCACCCGGGTTCCCTCGCCTG
>JABFYB010000099.1 GCA_013361475.1 Hamadaea sp. | reverse complement strand
CGGGTTCTCCGGCCAGATGCCGGTGTCGATGACGCCGACGATGACGCCCTCGCCCGCGTTGGCGACTCCGCCGAACTGCTTCTGCCATACGCCGTCGTCACCGGTGAGGCCGAGGAAGCTCGGTGTGGTGACGGTGTCGACCTGGACGGTCTCGTTGGCCCACAGCCCGGTCACGCCCGGGGTCTTGGTGAGGCGAGCGGCCTCGGCCTTGGTCAGCTGGACCGTGAAGCCGTTGAAAACGGTCTGGTAGTCGTACCCCTTGCGGGACGTGCTGATCCCGGCGGCGCGCAGCGTCGCGTCGTGGTCGGTGGTCAGCCGCTGGGCGTACGCCTTCGCCTCGGGGGAGTGGGCGTTGACCTTCTTGCCTTTGCCCGGCTTGGTCGCCTTGTAGCCGCTCCGCTCACCGGCGTAGGTGGCGATCGGCTGGCCGGCCGTCTGGACGATGTACGTGGCGGTGTCGGTGGCGCCGCCCGGGGCCGCGGTGGCGCTGCCGTTCAGAATGACCGTCAAACCGGCCATCGTGACCACGGCGAGCGCGCCCACGGCAAGCCGGTGGGCCGCCTGGCGCTGGAGATTCACGGGGGTATACCTCCTGAGAGTCGCGGCCCCTCACTCCCATGTGGTGGGCCGCCGCTCGTTGACGCTAACGCCGTGATCACCTATGGCGACCTGATCGAACGGCTGCCCACGTGACGCGGCCACCACAGCGCAGGTCTGGTCCGTGACACGGGCGCGACAGTTCTCTCGACCGAACGACCGATCAATCGGGCGGTGGCGCATCGATCGGAAGTCGATCAGGGACCCACGGAGTCGATCAGGATCCGGCGGACGCGGCACGCCGGTCGATCACGACCGTAAGTTCATGATCGCGCGGCGAGCAGTTCACCGGAAACGCACCCACCCAGGATGCGCAAGACCTACATATTTCGCACAATCAATGCATCCGCGTGTCGCGCCCCTGCCGGAGACCCCCGCCCGGCCGCATACGCGGACAGGCAGGAGAACCCTCGTGCGCAGAACCCTCCAGACCGCGCTGAGCGTGGCGGTCGCCCTCGTCCTCGTGGCCGTGGCCGCGCCACCCGCGAACGCCACCCCGCCCAACATCCCGTCGTACTCCACCGCGGTCAGCCGGCTCGCGGCGCTGACCGTGGCCGCCGAGTCCCACCAGTCCACCTACGATCGGGATCTGTTCCCGCACTGGATCACGATCACCGGCTCCTGCAACACCCGGGAGCAGGTGCTCAAGCGGGACGGCACCGGCGTCGTCGTCAACAGCAGCTGCTACCCGACCGCGGGCTCTTGGTACAGCCCCTACGACGGCGCGACCTGGACCGATCCGGCCGACATCGACATCGACCACATGGTGCCGCTGGCGGAGGCGTGGCGGTCCGGCGCGTGGGCCTGGACGACGGCCCAGCGCCAGACCTACGCCAACGATCTCGGCGGTCCCGAGCTGTGGGCGGTCACCGACAACGTGAACCAGGCGAAGGGTGACCAGGACCCGGCGCACTGGAAGCCGTCGCGCACCTCGTTCTGGTGCACCTACGTCCGGGCGTGGATCCAGGTGAAGTGGTACTACAACCTCACCGTCGACAGCACGGAGAAGTCCGCTCTGAGCACGATGCTGACCTACTGCTGAGCACCGGTCGCCCGGTGGTGCGCGAGGAGATCGGCGTACCACCGGGCGCTGTCCTTCAGCACCCGCCGCTGGGTCGCGTAGTCCACGTGGACGAGGCCGAACCGCTTTCCGTAGCCCAGCGTCCACTCGAAGTTGTCGAGCAGCGACCAGACGAAGTAGCCCCGCAGATCTACGCCCGCCGCCATCGCCTCGGTCAACGCGGAGACGTGCCGCTGGAGGTATGAGGTCCGCTCGGCGTCCTGGACCCGGCCGTCGGCCGGCTCGTCGGCGTAGGCGGCGCCGTTCTCGGTCACCACGATCGGCACGTCGTACTCGCGGGTGACGCGGACGAGCATCTCTGTCAGCCCGCTCGGGTCGACGGTCCAGTCCATCGCGGTCACCGGCCCCGGCGGCTTGTGGAACGCCACCCGCTCCGCGCTGGGGAACGGCCAGGGACCGGTCACCGGCTCGGCGGCGGCTCCGACGAGGTCGGGCTGGTAGTAGTTCACGCCCAGCAGGTCGATCGGCGTACCGATCACCTTCAGGTCGTCGTCCCGCACGAACCGCCAGTCCGTCACGGCCGCGGTGTCGTCCAGCACATCCAAGGGGTACGCACACCGCAGTACCGGGTCGGTGAAGACGCGATTGAGCAACCCGTCGATCCGGCGTGCCGCATCGAGATCCGCTGGATCGCCGGACACCGCACGGACGGCCCCCTGGTTGAGCGCGATCGAGATCCGGGAGTCGGGAGCGGCTCCGCGAATCGCCTGGGTGGCCAGACCGTGACCGAGCAGCAGATGGTGCACGGCGGCGAAGGCAGCCGCGCCGTCGGCCCGCCCAGGGGCGTGCGCACCCGAGCCGTAGCCCAGGAACGCCGAGCACCAGGGTTCGTTGAGCGTGCACCACAGGCCGACGCGGTCGCCGAGACGGTTCGCGACGACCTCGGCGTACTCGGCGAACCGGTACGCGGTGTCCCGCTCGAGCCAGCCGCGGCGATCCTCCAGCGCCTGCGGCAGGTCCCAGTGGTAGAGGGTGGCGACGGGCATGATCCCGCGCTCGCACAACGCGTCGACGAGGCGGTCGTAGAAGGCGAGCCCGGCCTCGGTCACCGGGCCGATCCCGTTCGCCACGACGCGGGGCCACGACACCGAGAACCGGTACGCGGTCAGCCCGATCTCAGCCATGAGCGCGACGTCGCCGGCGTACCGGTGGTAGTGCTCGGCGGCGTGTTCGCCGGTGTGCCCGTTCGCGACGATGCCGGGCTGGGCGCAGAAGGTGTCCCAGATGGACGGAGTACGCCCGTCGTCGGCGACGGCCCCTTCGATCTGGTACGCCGCCGTGGCGGCCCCCCACCAGAAGCCGGCCGGGAATTGCTCCGCCAGTCCGGCCGCAGATGCCGGAGAGCGCTCTCCATTCATGGAGCAGAGGATTCCGCCTGATCCGGTGCCTTGTCAAGACATCGATGCTTGACAAGGGCGAAACATGAGCGTACGAACGGAGAGCGCTCTCCAATCCCGACTGCCCCCGTCCTTGGCAGGTGATCGCCCATGAACCTCCGCATACCCCTCGTGTCCCTCGCGGCGGCAGCGTTAGCCGCCGCGCTCACGGTCCTCCCACTGTCCGCCAGCGCGGCGGATCCGCTGCTCTCCCAAGGCAAACCGGTCCTCGCCTCGTCCTCGGAAGGGGCCGGCACCCCCGCCGAGGCCGCCGTCGACGGCAACTCCGGCACGCGGTGGTCGAGCCTGTTCGCCGATCCGCAGTGGCTCCGCGTCGACCTCGGCGCCACCGCGACGATCAGTCAGGTCGTCCTGCAGTGGGAGGCGGCGTACGCGTCGGCGTATCAGATCCAGACGTCGGCCGACGGCAGCACGAACTGGCAGACGATCTACTCCACCACCACGAGCACCGGCGGGACGCAGACGCTCAGCGTCACCGGTTCCGGCCGCTACGTCCGGGTCTACGCCACCGCCCGCGCGACCGGGTACGGCGTCTCGCTGTGGGAGTTCCAGGTGTACGGCACGCTCGGCGCGTCCACCTGTGACACGGCGACGAACCGGGCACTGAACCAGCCCGCGACCGCCTCGTCGGCGGAGAACGCGGCCAACCCGGCGACGGCGGCCGTCGACGGCAACACCGGTACGCGATGGTCGAGTCTGTTCGCCGATCCGCAGTGGTTCCGGGTCGACCTCGGCAGCACCCAGTCGATCTGCCGCGTCGTGCTGCAGTGGGAGGCGGCGTACGCGTCGGCGTATCAGATCCAGACGTCGGCCGACGGCAGCACGAACTGGCAGACGATCTACTCCACG
>JABFYB010000415.1 GCA_013361475.1 Hamadaea sp. | reverse complement strand
GGGCTGGGCAGTGTCGGCTCGGCAGGGTTGGATCCGGTCAGGCGCACGGCATTTCCACCTTCAGCACGGTCGGGCCACCGGGCGGGCTGGACAGGAGGGTGGTGCCTCCGATCGCGTCGACCCGGTCGGCGAGGCCGGTCAGGCCGCTGCCGCCGCCGGGATCGGCCGCGCCGACGCCGTCATCGGTGACGACGACGGTGAGGCGTCCATTGCGGACGGTCACCTCGACCGCAGCCTGCGTAGCCCCGGAGTGTTTGGCCACGTTGGCCAGCGCCTCGGCGGCGACGAAGTACGCCGTCGTCTCGACCTGCGGCGGCAGCCGCTCCGGCACGGTCGCGGTGACGCGTACGCCGATGGGGGAGCGGTCGGCGAGTTCGCGCAGCGCGGCGGGCAGCCCTCGGTCGGTGAGGATCTGCGGCCGGATGCCCTGGATCAGTTCCCGCAGTTCGACCATGAGCTGTTTGGCCTGCTCATGAGCGGCGGCCACCGCTTGCCCGGCCGGTGATTCGGGAGGCAGATCGTGCCGGGCCAGGCCCAGTTGGAGGGTCAGCCCGATCAGCCGCTGCTGTGCGCCGTCGTGCAGGTCGCGTTCGATCCGGCGGCGTTCGGCCTCGAAGGCGTCGGCCAGCCGGGACCGGGAGCGGGCGATCTCCACCAGCTGGTCTCGCGGGTCGCCGCCGAGCAGTGCCTGGGCCACTGCCACGTGGCCGTCGGCGAGGATCAGGAACAGGTACGCCGTCACGGGCAGCAGGATCACCCCGGCGACCGTGTAGGGGATGGCCCCGGCGGTGCTGCTCACTTCGCCGAAGCCGAGCGAGACCGGCTGCTCGGCGGCCAGCAGCGGTGCCGCCATCCAGAGCACCGCCAGCAGCACCGACATCGAGGTCAGCAGGTAGAGCGCGGGCAATGCGGTGACCAGGAGGATCGCGTATGCGAACTCCCGCCACGCCACCGGATCGAGCCACGGCAGCCGGCCGGCGCCGGAGCGGGGGGAGGGCAGCGGCCGGGGATCGGCCAGCCGTAGCCGCCACCGTTCGAACGCTGCGACCACACGGGCGAAGGGCGGCCCGAGTCCGGCGACGAGCAGCAGACCGGCGAGGCCCAGCAGCACGATCCGGGCGAACGATGCCCGGCCGACCTCACCGAGGAGCAGAAGCCACGGCAAGGCGAGTACGCCCATCGGCACCGCGACGGTGATCATCACCGGCGGCGACGAGACGAGATAAGCCAGCGCACGGGGCCACCACCGCAGCCCCCGCCGGCCGCCAAGCCGAAGCACCTGATCAACGTAGCGCGGCTGACGGCCCGGCACAGTAGGCCTAGGCATACCTTTCAGACGCCCCTTGGGCGTAGTGCCAGGAGGTCGGCCCAGATGGTCGGCTGGAGCACGTGCTGGAACTCGACGAGATCACCAAGGTGTACCCGGGCGGCAAACGGGCCGTGGACCGCCTCACCCTGCGGTTCGGCCCCGGGCTGGTCGGCCTGCTCGGCCCGAACGGCGCGGGCAAGTCCACCCTCATGCGCATCGCGGCCACGGTCACCCGCCCGACCAGTGGGCAACTCCGCTTCCTGGGGACGGACGCGATCGCGAGACCCGAGTCGCTCCGGCGGGCGCTGGGGTATCTGCCACAGGACTTCGGCGTCTACACCCACCTGACCGCCCGCGAGTTCCTGGCGTACCTGGCGGCGGTGAAGGGGTTGTCGGCGCGATCGGCCCGGGCTCGCATCGACGAACTGCTCGATCTGGTCAACCTGACCGAGGCGGCGAAGCGGCCGCTGGGCGGTTACTCCGGTGGCATGCTGCGCCGCGTGGGGATCGCTCAGACGCTGCTGGCCGATCCGCAGGTCCTCATCGTCGACGAGCCCACCGCCGGGCTCGACCCCGAGGAGCGGATGCGGTTTCGCAACCTGCTCAGTGACCTGGCCCGCGACCGGCTCGTGCTGCTGTCGACGCACATCGTCAGCGACATCGAGGCGATCGCGACCGAGGTGGCGGTGGTTTCGGGCGGCCGCCTGCGCTATCGGGGCACCCTCGACGCCCTCCTGCAGGCGGCGCAGGGCCGGGTCTGGGAGGTGACCACGCGTCCGGAACACGTCGCACACCTGCAGAGCCGGCATGCGGTCAGCCGCGTACTGCGCTCCGGGGATGCGGTCCGGGCGAGGGTGTTCGCGTTGGAGCCGCCGACGGCCGACGCCCAGGCGGTCGCGCCGGAGCTGGAGGACGCGTACCTCGGTCTCGTGGCGGCGGGCCGGTGAACGCCCGGAGTCTACGGACCGTCACCGCACTGGCGGGTGCGGACTTCCGCGAACGGTCGCGGCGTCCGGCGTACCTGGTCGTGCTGCTGGGCGCGGTGGCGTTGGCCTGGCTGGCGGTGCCCGCCCGGGACGCGCACTGGGTCATCGTCAACGCGGGCGCGTATCGGGGGCTCTACACGAGCGCCTATGTCGGTGCGGTGACGGCGCTGGCCGCCTCGATGTGGCTGATGATCGGCGGCTTCTTCGCCATCCGGGGTTCGGTGACGCGCGACGAGTCGACCGGGGTCGGCCAGGTGCTGGCCGCGACGCCGATGGCGGGCTGGGCGTACCTGCTCGGCAAGTTCCTCAGCAATGTCCTGGTGCTCGGCTCGATGACCGGGGTCCTCGTGGTCACCTCGGCGGTGCTGCAGCTGATCCGAGGCGAGTCCCGGGCGGTGGACCCGATCGGGCTGCTGGCCCCGTTCCTGCTGCTCACCCTGCCGGTCCTGGCGGTCACCGCTGCGCTGGCCGTGGTGTTCGAGACGATCCGGCCGCTGCGGGGCGGCTTCGGGACGGTCGTGTGGTTCTTCACCGCTTCGCTCGGCGCGCTCGCCGGGCAAGGAGGGGCGGCGCCGTTCGGCGGACTGGGCGGACAGGCGCTCGCCGACTCGATGCGGGCCGACCTGACTGCGCTGGGCGTACGGGTCACCGAGTTCAGCGTCGGCTTCATGTATCTCGACGAGCCGCTGCGGACGTTCACCTGGTCCGGTCTGCATCTGACCAGCGGATTCCTCGCCGATCGCGCGGTGCTGACGGCACTGTCGGTCGGTGTCGCGGCTCTTCCCACGGTGTGGTTCCACCGGTTCGACACCCGGCCGCCATCGCGCCGTCGGGGCGCTGCCCGGCCGATCGAGCCGACGGCCGGCGCCGGGTTCGGCCATCGGCCGGTCACCGTGGTGGCTCACGGTGCGGGTTTCGCCGGCCTCGTCGGCGGTGAGGCTCGTGTGCTCGTCCGGCATGCCTCGTTGTGGTGGTGGCTGATCGCAGCCGGGCTGGCCCTCAGCGGACTGGCCGCACCGGCTCTGCTGCCCGTCGTCTGGTTGTGGCCGGTGCTGGTCTGGTCCCGGCTCGGCGCGTTCCGGCACGAGTCCTCGATGACGGGGCTGCTGGGGGCGTACCCGGGACCGGGGCGGCGAGCGGCGGCGGAGTGGCTGGCCGGGGTGCTGTTCACTGCGCTACTCGGTCTCGGGCCAATGGTCCGGTGGCTGATCGCCGGTTCGCTGCCGAGCCTGGCGATCTGGGCCGGCTGCGTCCTGGCGATCCCGTCGCTGGCCTGGTCATTGGGGTCGGTGACCCGTTCGCAGCGCCCGTTCCAGGTCCTCTACCTGGCCCTCTGGTACGCGGCGGTGAACATGCTGATCTGACCCCATCGGGATGACAAGTCTGTCATTGGGCCGCACGCGATCGAATGGCGAACTCCATCGTCCACACCAGATGCACCGCCTCCACCGATCGGCTTGCCGTCTGTGGTCGATCAGGTGAGTAAGCGTCGTACCCCTGAGTCATACGCTCCGGAACCATGTGGACCGTTCACGATCACGGTTCGCCGACTGGAGAGGAAACCCCCATGAACGCACTCCGGCCGAAGGGCCGGCGCGCGCCTGCGACGGCGGCCCTGGCGGCGCTCGCCCTCGTTGCCAG
>JABFYB010000629.1 GCA_013361475.1 Hamadaea sp. | reverse complement strand
GCGAAGCGGATCGCCGTACCCGGCCGTGCCTGCGCGACGAGGCCCAGGTCGTCCGGGTGGACCACGCCGACGACGGGGTAGCCGCCGGTCGTCGGGTGGTCGGCGAGCATGATCACCGGCTGGCCGTCCGGCGGCACCTGGACCGCGCCCGGCAGCATTCCCTCGCTCGGGAGTTCGCCGTCCCGGGTCCGCGTGAGCTGCGGACCGCGCAGACGCACGCCCACCCGGTCGCTCGCCGCGTCCACCCGGTAGTCGCCCAGCGCGGTCAGGTCGGCCCAGTCGTCGCGCGGCCCCGGCAGGAGGCGTACCAGGGCCGTGGCGGGCCTCGCGCTCCGCGGCGCCCAATCGACTTCAGCTGGTACGCCGAGAGCAGCGCCCAGGGGCAGCCGGTCGCCGACGGCCAGCCGGGGCGGGCCGATGCCGGACATCGTGTCGGTGGATCGGCTGCCGAGCACGGGGTCGACCGCGATCCCGCCGGCGACGGCCAGGTAGGTCCGCACGCCGTCGGCGGCCGTGCCCAGGGAGAGCACCCCGCCGGCCGGAACCTGCACCGGCCGGTCCACAGACGACGGACGGCCGTCGACGCGTACGGGGCACAGCGCGCCGGTGACCGCGACCCAGCAGGCGGACTCGAATCGCAGGTCGACACCGAGCAGCGTGGTCTCGATCCCGGCCAGCCCGTCCGGGTTGCCAACGAGGCGGTTCGCGAACGTCAGGCTCGCCCGGTCGGCCGCCCCCGAGCGGGGCACGGCCAGACTCGCCAACCCGGCTCGACCCAGGTCCTGGATCGTGCTCAGCAGACCCGGTCGCAGCACTTCCACGAAGGTCATGGCGCCACCACGAAGCGGACGCGCGTACCCGGAGTGAGCAGGGCGGGAGGCGTACGCCGCTCGTCCCAGAGGCGTACCGGGGTGTGGCCGACGATCCGCCAGCCGCCGGGTGAGCGGCGCGGGTAGACGGCGGAGTAGCCGCCCGCCAGCGCCACGCTCCCGGCGTCCACCGCCGTACGCGGACTGCTCAGCCGCGGCACGTGCAGCCGCTCCGGCACCCCCGTCAGGTACGCGAACCCGGGCGCGAAGCCGCAGAAGGCGACCCGCAGGTCGGCCCCGGTATGCAGGGCGATGATCTCGGCCGGCGAGCAGCCCGCCCATCGGGCGACCTCGTCGAGGTCGGGCCCGTCGTACCGGACGGGGATCTCCACGATCTCGCCGACGGTGGCGGGCGGCCGGGCCGGGGAGAAGCCGTCGAGCACCGCCCGGAGGGCGGCCTCCGGCAACCCGGCGCAGTCGACCAGCACCGTTCGCGCGCCGGGAACGAGGTCGGCGACCTCCGGCAGCGCCCGGTCCCGGAGGTAGACGTACAGCGCCTCGGCAGCGTCGCCGGTCTCCGTCTCGACCAGCCATCCGGTCAGCCCGACCGGCAGAATCCTCACCCTTGCATCATGCCGGGAGCGCTTCGGGGAGCAGCTGCTTGGGCACCCGGAGCGTCACGGCGAGGATCCCCACCACGTACGCCGTCACCGTGACGAAGAAGTAGAGATGCACGACGAAGTCGGGCCAGGCGTCGAGCCACTTCGCGACGTCGGTCTCCGGGCTGCCGAAGATCCCGGCCATCCACTGGACGAAGGAGTTCACCAGCGGCGACAGCAGGCCGATGATCGCGAGGTTCAGCCAGACGAGGTGATTGCGGATCGGCGCCCGGGTCAGCAGGAGGAAGAACCCGACGAACCAGAGCAGGTCGCACAGGTAGGGCGCGGCGTCGGTGGCCCAGCCGGTGCTGCCGGTCCACTCGGTGTAGCCCCAGGTGAACCGGCCGAGGTCGGTCTGCGGCCAGAACACGAAGTTCGTGACGTCGGCGCCTTCGAGTTTCGCCACGAGGGCATGGCTGCCCTCGTGGCGAATCGTGCCGAAGCTCTGGTACACCGGGTAGGCCAGCAGCCACCAGAGGTCGGTCCAGCGAAGCTTCCAGACGGGAAGGTCGGAGTCGGTCATGCGTCCATTGGCCGCCGTCGACCCCTAGATCGCTGCCTGGTTGCCGACACCGTCAGCTACACGGCGTACCTCCGCAGACGTCGACGATCTGTCCGGTCAGCAGGAAGGTCGCCTTCTGCAGCTGCGCCTCCGGCTGCGCCCGCGGGAAGGAGTGCGGGTCCTGGCCGTACTCCGGGCCGGAAGGCGCCAGGTTCGTCGGCGGGAGTGCGGCGGCCAGACCGCTGTTCCACACGACGATCGCGGAGCCCGCGTACGGGTAGCTCTCGATCGGCTGGATGCCCCAGAACGGCTGGACCTCGTCCGACCAGCCGTCGGCCAGCGCGGGGACGTGCAGCCGGGCGCCGATCGTGCGCGCCTCCACCTCGGCCGCCGCCGGGGAGACCTGATGGTCGCCGAAGGCCACGTGCATCAGCACCTGGTGGACGGGTGTGCCCGGAAGCGGATTCCGGGTCAGGTGCTGGGCGTATCCGTTGGCCTCGGCCCGGTCCCAGAGCATCTGGAGCAGCCCGAAGATGAGCTGCTGGTCGGCCCGGTCCGGGTACGCCGAGTCCATGATCTGCTGGAACGGCGCGAAGTCGACGCTGCGCTGGAGCAGCGTGCTGTAGTTCATCGCCGGTACGCCGAGCACCGACCGCGTCCAGTCCTGGGCGACGGCGGTCAGCGCGCCGCCGTTGATGCCGCCCTGGCTGTTGCCGTCGTAGTGCATCCCTCCGGCGAGGTCCAGCAGGGTGTTCCCGGCCGCGTCCTGGAACGCCGGATCGGCGGCGAAGCCGGCCGGGTGACCCATGAGCCGGCCGAGGAACAGGAAGTCCAGGTAGCTCTGCTGCAGCCGGTCGGCGACGGCGGCGAACTTCGTGAGGTCGGAGAAGACGCTCGCCACGAAGGGCACGTCGGCCGCGGCCATCCCGATCCAGCTGGTGGCGCAGAACATGAAGTCCTGCCCGTACGCCATGTCCTTGACGTTGCCCGCGTTGATCTCGGTCGGCGCGCCGAGCAGGCCGTGGCCGTAGAGCGACAGATGGGCCGGACTGGCGGCAGTGGCGCTGCGCGGCAGGTTGCAGACGAAGTCGGCGGCGATGGTGCCGCCCGACGGCGTCGGCACGGCGTCCGGCTCGGCCGAGTCGTAGTGCAGCCGCGATCCGGGGCCGCCGGTGCCGGTCAGGTAGCTGGGCACGCTGACCGTGCCGCGGATCTGCCGGGCGATCCGGGCGTCCTGCGCCGGGGTGTACTCGGTGACCCCGGTGACCCGGTACGCCGGCGCGGCGGACCCGAGCGCGGCGAACGCGCTGTCGCGCATGGCGACCAGCCGTCCCGTCAGGTTCTGCCCGCTCGCCACCGTGAAGTCCCACGCGAGGTACAGCTCGTGCCGGTTCACCCCGGCCACGGTCAGCTCAGCGAGGACGCGCTTGACGTCCTGCTTCCGCGGATCGCGGGATTCGGGACCGTTGCCGGTGACATAGGACGCGAAGGTCTCGGGAGCCGGAATCCGGTCTCCGGCGCTGTCGCGCAGATTCCGCAGCGCCACGAGGTAGCGCGTGCCCTCGGCGAGCGCGACGGCGGGCCGGATGATCAGCACCTGCCGGTCCGGCTGGGCGGCCGCGTGCGCGTCCAGCTCGGCCCAGAACGGCGTACGCTCGCCGGTCCGGCTGTTGAGCAGCACGATCGGGGCGTCGCGGTCCAGCGAGCGGCCGATGTCGGTCACCGGCGGGATGCCGCTCCGCACGACGTCCACCCCCGGTACGCGAACGAGGATCGGCGTACCGGGGCTGAACCCGTCCTGCCGGTTCCACTCGGCCGGGTCGATGTGCGTACCGGCGACGGAGGCCGGCAGCTGCTCGGCGGTGAGGTTGACTCGCCGGCCGGTGGCGCTGCTCGGGTCGCTGACGGTGAACAGGTCGTTGGGGAAGGGCAGCAGGCAGGCGGTCTCGTCGAACGGGTCGCAGGCGGCGGGCGGCTGGGGCGGTTGTGCGGCAGCGGCGGGGCCGGCCAGGACGAGGCCGGTCACCGCCACGATCGCCAGCACGACGCGCGCTGTCCGGGCGGGGGTCACACGCATCTCCTTTGATGACGGGAGTGGTGCAGCCGTTCATACGCCTCCAGGTCAGCGGCCCGCAAGGGTCAGCCGGTCGACCGACTTGTCGGCGTCGAGGATCAGCAGTGCGCGTACCAATGTGGAGGAATGGATGGTGGTCTCTCCTCGCTGGAACATCAGCGCGAGCGCGTCACGGAGCGCGGTGGCCTGGGTGACCAGGGCTTGCGCGGCGCGCAGCGCGCCGTAGGTCTCGTCCTGGCGGGCCGGATTGACCCGGGCGAGGTACTCCAGGATCGCCGTGTAGCTGTCGACGACGTCGGCCTCCGCCCGGGTCAGGGCGGGCATGCGCGCGATCTCCTCCATCGTCAGGCCGCCGTCGCGAGGTTCTTGCGATCGCCCAGCACCACATCGACGAGCCCGTACGCGATCGCGGCCGGGCCGTCCAGCATGTGCGGGCGAGACAGGTCGTCCCGGATCTGCTCGGCGGTCCGGCCGGTGTGCTCGGCGAGGATCGCCTCCAGCGCCGCCCGCTGCCGCAGCAGTTCCTGGGCCTGCACCTGGAGATCCTGGGTCGCGCCCTGCTGAACGTCGAGCGACGGCTGATGCAGGATGACCCGCGCGTTCGGCAGCATCATCCGCTTGCCCTTCGCCCCCGCGGCCAGCAGCATCGCGGCCTCCGGGCCGCACTGGCCGACGCACACCGTCTGCACGTCGCTGGCCAGGCTGCGGATCGTGTCGTAGACGGCGAGCATCGCGGTCAGCGAACCGCCGGGCGAGTTGATGTACACCGCGATGTCCCGGCCCGGGTTGTCGGCGTCGAGGTAGAGCAGCTGGACGAGGACGTCGTTGGCGGTCTGGTCGTCCAGCGTCGTGCCGAGGAAGACCACCCGGTCGCCGAAGGCCTTGGAGTACGGATCGAGCTGGTACTCGGAGCGGGCGGTCCGTTCATTGATCATCGGGAGGTGGCTCATGAGAACTCCAGATTTGTACAGGACGTAAATTCTGTACAGAGCGTACCATCTGAGGAGTGACCCATGAAGTCCCGGTGACGCAGGCCCGCGCCGAGTTCGCCGACCTCGTCAACCGCGTCGTCTACGGCGGCGAGCGGGTTGTGGTGACCCGGCACGGCAAGCCGATCGTCGCCCTCGTCTCGGCGGAGGACCTGGCCCGGCTGGAGGCGGCCGACCAGCCGGTGATCCGGGTGACCAGCGAGACGTCGTCCGCGCCCGACGTGGCGCCCACCCGGCGGCAGTTCGGGCTGACCGCCGAGCACCGGCCGCCCGGCGGGAACCCACGCTGACCCGGCATCGGCGGAAAACACTGCGCGCGAAGCCGATGAGGGCCGCACAATGACGGTCATGCGGGCGCTCCTCAACCTCCAGCTGACGGCCGACGACCTCACGCTGCGGGCGACGACCGAGGCCGACCTCCCGGCGCTGGCGGCGACACTGCCGGACGACGTCGAATTGAATCCGGCCCTGCCGGGAGCCGACGGAGACGTCCGGCTCGA
This sequence comes from Hamadaea sp., assembly GCA_013361475.1. Lineage (GTDB taxonomy): Bacteria > Actinomycetota > Actinomycetes > Mycobacteriales > Micromonosporaceae > Hamadaea. The sequence goes on along the minus strand of JABFYB010000629.1, from coordinate 10,687 downwards.
CCGGACGGCTCGCGTCTACCAGCAGTACTGGCGGAACCGGGCCGACTCCCGGCCCGGCACGTGGACGCTGCCGTTCGTCGTGCTCCGGGACGGCCGGATCCTCGGCGAGCAGACCTTGGAGGCGCGCGAGTTCGGCCGGCTGCGTACGGTCGAGACGGCGTCGTGGCTGGTCAGCGGCGCGCGGGGGCAGGGCATCGGCAAACGCATGCGGCTGGCCGTCTTGGCGCTCGCCTTCGACCACCTCGGCGCCTTGGTCGCCGAGACCGAGGCCTGGCATCACAACATCGCCTCGCTCGGCGTCTCGCGGAGCCTCGGCTACCTGCCCAACGGCGTCTACCGCCACGCCGATGGGGACGGCGCCGACGACATGATCCGGATGCGCCTGCCCGTCGAGACCTGGCGCCAACATCATGGCGCGCCGGCCGTCGAGATCGACGGGCTGGCCGAGTGCCGGGACTGGCTGACGGCCTAGAGCGGCCGCGAATGATCCGGAGGACAGGCTCTACACTCCCCGCATGGCGGAGCTGGAGATCATCGAGCTGGACGACGTCGCCCGGCTGACCGACGTCGCCGAACTGCTGCGCGAGGTCTGGGGCGCGGACACCGCCGACCAGATCCTCAACCTGTCCATGCTGCGCGCCCTCGCCCACGCCGGGAACTACGTCGTGGGCGCGTACCGGGACGGGCGGCTGATCGGGGCCAGCGTCGCCTTCCGCGGTGACGACCACCTCCATTCACACGTCACCGGCGTGGTCCCCGGTGGTCACGGCGCGGGCGTCGGCCGCGCGCTCAAGCTCCATCAACGGGAGTGGTCACTGCGCCACGGCATCTCCCGCATCCGCTGGACGTTCGATCCCCTGGTACGCCGGAACGCGTACTTCAATCTGCGGAAACTGGGCGCCGAGGCGACCGAGTACCTCGAGGACTTCTACGGCGCGCTGACCGACGGCATCAACGTCGGCGACCCGAGCGACCGGCTCTACGTCTGCTGGGAGCTGGAGCGACCCGTCGCGGAACCCGACCTGTCGGCGGCGACCCGGTTCGTGCCGACGCCGGCGGACATCGAGGGCCTGCGCTCGGCCGACCCGGCCGCGGCGGAGCGCTGGCGGTACGCCGTCCGCGAAGGACTCCACGGCCCGATGGCCGACGGCTGGACGATCGCCGGATTCACCGACGACGGGGCGTACGCGTTGAAGGAGCCCGCATGAAGCTGACCGGGATCGAACTGCGCCGGGTGGCGATGCCCCTGGTCGCGCCGTTCCGCACGTCGTTCGGCGTCGAGCACGCCCGTGACGTCCTACTCGTCCGGGCGTACGGGGCGGACGCCGAGGGCTGGGGCGAGTGCGTCGCCATGGACGAGCCGCTCTACTCCTCGGAGTACGTCGAGGGCGCGGCCGACGTGATCCGCCGGTTCCTCGTCCCTATCCTGTCCACTATCGACAATCCCGAGGCGCACCTCGTCGAGCGGGCGTTCGCCCCGATCAAGGGGCACCCGATGGCGAAGGCCGCGGTGCTGACCGCCGTCCTCGACGCCCAACTGCGGGCGTCCGGCATCTCGCTGGGCTCCTACCTCGGCGCCGTACGCCCCGCAGTCCCGTCCGGCGTCTCGGTCGGCATCATGGACTCGATCCCGGAACTGCTGGACGCGGTCGCCGGCTACCTCGCCGAGGGCTACCTGCGGATCAAGCTGAAGATCGAGCCGGGCTGGGACGTCGAGGCGGTCCGGGCGGTCCGCGAACGGTTCGGCGACGACATCCTGCTGCAGGTCGACGCCAACACGGCGTACACCCTGGCCGACGCCCGGCATCTGGCCCGGCTCGACCCGTTCGGCCTGCTGCTCATCGAGCAACCGCTCCCGGAGGACGACGTACGCGGCCACGCCGAACTGGCACGCGTTGTGCGTACCCCTGTCTGCCTGGACGAGTCGATCACCTCGGCGCGCGCCGCGGCCGACGCCATCGCGTTGGGCGCGTGCTCGATCGTGAACATCAAGCCGGGCCGGGTCGGCGGCTACCTGGAGGCGCGCCGAATCCATGACGTGTGCGCGGCCCACGGCGTGCCGGTGTGGGCCGGCGGCATGCTGGAGACGGGCCTGGGCCGAGCCGCGAACGTCGCGCTGGCCGCGTTGCCCGACTTCACCCTGCCGGGCGACACCTCGGCGTCCAGCCGCTACTACGCCCGCGACATCACGCGGCCGTTCGTCCTGGCAGAGGGGCATCTCGCGGTGCCGACCGGACCGGGCATCGGCGTCGACCCGGACCCGGACGCGCTGGCCGACGCGACGACCGCGACCGAGCTGCTGAGCTTGGCACGGTAGACGATCGCGCGTCCTGGGTAGAGGTCCGGCGTGGACCTCAACAAAGACGCTCAGATCGACACCGGTCAGATCGAGGATCGGCGCGGCGCGGGCGGCGGCGGGTTGAGCGGTATGCCGATCCCGATGCCGAGCGGCCGTGGCGGCTGGATCATGACCATCATCTTCCTCATCGTCGCCCTCGCCGGCGGCGGCGTGCTGGGCGGCAACATGCTCAGCGACGACGGCGGCTCCGGTGACCTCGCCGAGAAGTGCGCGGCGTCGAACCCGAACCGGCTCGACGAGCCCGACTGCCGCAGCGCCCTGTTCATCACCTCCATTCAGGACTATTGGCAGGACGCCCTGCCCGCCACCCTCGGCAAGCCCTATCAGACGGCCAAGACGGTCTTCTTCAGCCAGGCCGTGAGCACCGGCTGCGGCCAGGCCGACTCGTCGGTCGGCCCGTTCTACTGCCCGCCGGACGGCAAGGTCTACATCGACCTGTCGTTCTACGACGAGCTGGAGAGCCGGTTCGGCGCCAAGGGTGTGTTCGCGCAGGCGTACGTGCTGGCCCATGAGTACGGGCACCACGTGCAGAACCTCCTCGGCGTCGGAGTCGGCGGCCAGGGTGATTCGGTCCCCGTCGAGCTGCAGGCCGACTGCTACTCGGGGGTCTGGGCCAAGCACGCCACCCAGACCACGGACGCCAGCGGCCGTCCCCTGATCAAGAGCCTGTCCCAGGCCGACATCCAGTCCGCCCTCGACGCGGCGGCGGCCGTCGGCGACGACACCATCCAGAAGAAGACGACCGGGCACGTCGACGAGTCGAAGTTCACCCACGGCTCGGCGGCGCAACGGCAGCACTGGTTCAGCACGGGCTACGAGTCGGGCGACCCGAAGTCCTGCGACACCTTCAGCGCTTAGCCGGACTTCACCACGGACCGGAGGATCTTCGGCAAGCTCGGCGGGGAAGACCGCCTCGTCACGAAGAACTCCTGCCGCTGGCGGTACTGGATCTGGTGGCGCGCGCTGCCACCGGCACCTTTGTCGGTGCTTCGGGGTGATCTCCGGACGCCCAAGTACCTTATCGCGCGGCCGTAGGGTACCTGGCCTACCGGAACTGCAGCGGGTCCCGTCCTGCGGCGGGCCCGGCATGCGGGTGTCGGAGGCAGTGGGCACAATGGACGCCATGAGGCTCTGGGAGTACGCGCGGCTGGAGTACCGCTCGGCGGGAACGCTCGGCAACGACCGGTTCCTGGACTGGGACGCCGTGTTCTACCACCCGGGCGGGGTCCAGCGCTGGGGCACCGACGAACGCTTCGACGACCTGCGTCACCTCAACCGGGCCGGCGCCGAGGGCTGGCAGGCGTACGACCGGAGCCCGGTCTATCACCACGGTGAGCCGCACCGCCTGTACGCGGTCACCTACTCGATGCGCCGCTCAGTCGACTGAACGCACCCTGACCGCACTTCTGGCCGCTCGCGCAAGCGCTCCCGGGCGGCGGCTCGCCTGAGAGCCTTCCCAACCTGACCACTTTCCGCGTTCGTACACCTGTGCGAACATGGAAGGTGCCATGGAGTTCGTACCCGCGACGTCCCGCCTGCTGGCGGCCAATCGGGCCGCCGCGGCGTTCTATGCCGCCCAGCTCCGGCACGTGCCGGCCGCCCGCCGATACCTGCGCGAACGCGGCATCGAGGCGGCGGCCGGATCGTGGTGGCAGCCGGGCGTCGCGCCCGGCGGCTGGACCGCCCTCCTCGACCGGCTGACCGGGCTCGGCTTCACCTCAGACGAACTGCTCGCCGCAGGGCTGGTCCGGCGGTCGCGGACCGGGCGGCTCATCGACTACCTGCGGCAGCGGGTCGTCTTCCCCATCCACGACCCACGCGGCAACATCATCGGCTTCACCGGACGCGATCTGTCCGGCCGCGCGGACGCCCCGAAGTACCTCAACACGCCGACGACCACGATCTACCACAAGGGTGAGGCGCTGTTCGGCCTCAGTCTGCAGCTCACCCACCGGCGACGGCGCGACCGCCGCCCGATCCGCGTCTTCGTGGTGGAGGGCGCGGCCGACGCCATCGCCGTCCACCGGATGGTGCACGACCACGCCCGGGAGCAGCTGCTGCCGGTGGCGCTGTGCGGGATCGTCCTCACCGAGCATCACCTGCGCCTGCTGCGGAAGACGATCGGCCCGGCCGCGTCGCTCAGCCTCCTGCTCGACGGCGACGACGCCGGGCGGGACGCCTTCGAGCGCTGGCTGCCGCTGCTGCGTACGTGGGCGGGGCCGGTCGACATCGCCACCCTGCCCGACGGCACCGACCCGGCCGAACTCCTGGTCCGGCACGGCCCCGAGGAAGCGCTGCGGATCGTCCTCGGCGCACTCCGCCCGGCTCAGCTGGCCCGGCTCGACCGCATCCTCGACCGGCTCGACCCGGGCGCGCTCGACCTCGGGGAACCGGAGACTCGCGTACGCGTCTGGCGGGCCATCACGCCGTGCTTCCGGGACGACCCGACCCGGGGCGCCGACCTGGCCGACCTCGCGAGTGCCCGGCTCGGGCTGCCGTTGGGCGACGTGATGACCGGCGTCGTCAACGAGATCGCCTGACCGCCGCTCCCCACTGGATCAGGGTTCTCGGTCGAATCATGGGTCAAGATTCGACCGAGAACCCTGATCCAGCGCCAGAAAACGGGGCGCCAACAGGGCGCGGGGAAGACGGTCAGCGGACGACGGTCAGGGCGCTGGGCGTACCACTGAGGGAAGCCGATCCGTCGCGACCGACCGTGACCGAGACGCGGCGTCCGGCCACGCGCAGGCCGCGGACCGTGAAGCCGCCGAGCGGCGCGCCCGCGAGTGGACGCAACGCGACCTCACCAGCCGGCACGTCCGGGCGCAGGCCCGACGCCGCGTGCAGGATCGCCACCGCGCTCGCCGCCGACCAGGCCTGGGGCTGGCAGGCGGCCGGATAAGGCGTCGGGCGGCGCAGGTCGTCACGGGCGTCGCCGCCGTGCAGTTCGGCGAGCCGATAGCCGACGGCTTCCGAGGCCGCGAGCAGGCCCTCCGTGAGCACTGCGGCCGCGTCCGCGTGGCCCTCCGCGGCCAGCCCCGACACGGCGATCGCGGTGTCGTGCGCCCAGACAGATCCACAGTGGTAGGACAGCGGGTTGTAGCCGCCGTCGCGGTCGGACATCGTCCGGAGCCCATAGCCGCCGGACAGCTCCGGCGACGCCAGCAGCTCGGCGACCCGCGCCGACTCCTCGGCGGTCAGCATCCCGGTGCCGAGCAGGTGCCCGATGTTGCTGGTCAGGGCATCGACCGGACGCTTGGCGCGGTCCAGCGCCATCGCCGGGTACGCCCCCCGCGGCCCGTCCACCCAGAACGCCGACCGGAAGCGCTTGGCCAGTTCGACGGCGTACGTGCGCCACTTGTCGGCGGCGGGACGGCCGAACGCGTCGAGCATCGCGGCCGCGTTGGTCGCCGCCTGGCAGGCGTACGCCTGCACCTCGGCCAGCGCGATCGGCGCCTCGGCGAGCCGTCCGTCGGCGAAGCGCACGGCGTCGCCGGAGTCCTTCCAGCCCTGGTTGGCCAGGCCGAGCCCGCTCGTGTCGAGGTATTCGAGGAAGCCGTCACGGTCGGGATCGGCGTACTCGTCGAGCCAGGTGAGCGCGGCTTCCAGCGTGGGCAGCAGCTCCTCGACGACGTCTTCGGCGAGCCCCCAGCGCCAGGCGTCGTGGAGGAGGCTGATCCACAGCGGGGTCGCGTCGACCGTCCCGTAGTACGCCGGGGGCAGCGACAACTCCTCACCGTCCAGCGCGACGTGGAACTCGTGGCGCCGCAACTCGTGCAGGATCTTCCCCGGGGCCTCCCCCGACCTCGGGTCGAGCACCCGGCCCTGGCGGCGGGCCAGCGTACGCAGCGTCCCGGCGGCCAGGTCGGTGCCGAGCGGCAGCAGCATCCGGGCAGCCCAGAGGCTGTCGCGCCCGAACAGGGTGAGGTACCAGGGAACTCCGGCGCCGAGGAAGACGTCGTCCGGCGTACCGGCCTCGGCCATCCGCAACGACTCCAGGTCGTCGAGCGACTGCTCGAGCAGGCGCGGCAGGCGACGGTCGTCGGCGACCAGCTCGGGCCGCTCCCATGCGACCGGTCCGGCCGGCGCGACCAGGACGGCGCGCGGGTCGCTGACCGCCGCCGCCCAGCTCACCTCGGTCGCCGAAGCCGGCTCGACCGTGATCGTCCAGCTGAGCTGAACGGTGAGGTCACCGGCGTCGATCCGGGCGGCCGGGGCGGCGACCGTCACGGCCAGCCCACCCTGTCGCCAGCCCAGCCGATCGCCGTCGAGCTGCGGCGCGACCGGCGCGGTCAAGCCGCCGGACTTCACCGTCTCGATGGCGGCGAGGTCGCAGGCCAGGTCGAGGGTGAGGCCGAGGGTCACGGGCTCGTGGGACGCGTTGGCGAACCGGATGGTCTCCGTCATCCCGTCGGCGCTCACCCGGCGGCGGCGCTCCACGCGTACGGTCGGATCCGGCGACAGGTCGCCCAGCCAGGGCAGCAGTCCGACGAAGACGGCGGCGCCCGGCCCGGTGAGGCTGTGCGCGACCGCCACGGGTTCCCGGCCGTCGACGCGGAGCACCGCCTCGGACAGCACCCGATAGTCGGCGTGGAAGAGACCCTGCGCACCGGTCGGCCGGAGCTGGCCGTCGGTGCCGCCGAGCGCTGAGGCGGGGGCGTGAACAACGCTCACGAGATCATGCAGGAGGGGTTGCACAGCAGCTCCTCGAATGCGGCGTAGATCGGGGGGCAGACCGACAACCGTAGTCGCCGGTGATCGTCTGTCCCAGCATTACGCGGCGGCCAGATCAGAGATCTTCGTGACGTGGCTCACACTCGACTCCGGCGGACCAGCGCCTTGACCAGCATCTTCACCAGCGACGGAGGCGCCGATCGCGACGGATCTGCCGGACGACGTTGCGACCCGGCACCCCCGTCACGCCTCCTCCGCCGTGGGTCGCCGACCCGGCCTGATACAGCCCCCGGATCGGCGTACGCAGATCGGCGTACCCGGCGGCCGGGCGGCAGTGGAACATCTGCCCGGCGGTGAGCTCGCCGTGGAATATGTTGCCGCCGATCAATCCGTACTCCTCCTGCATGCGGTGCGGCCCGATGACCTGCCGGCCGAGGATCGACGCCGTGAAGCCGGGCGCGACCTGCTCCATCCGCGCGGTCAGCCGGTCGGCGTACGCGGCCAGCTCGTCGTCGAAGGGTGCGGACGCGTAGGACCGGGGCACCCACTGCGTGAACATCGAGACGACGTGCTTGCCCTCCGGCGCGAGGGTCGGGTCGAAGACGCTCGGTATGCAGATGTCGGCGAACGGCAGGGTGGCCGGCCGCCCCCCGACGGCCTCCTGAAACGCGGTCTCCACGTCGTCGAGCGACTCGGACAGCACGATCGTGCCGCCGTAGACCGACGGATCGAACGACGGCTGGGCGGTGAACGCCGGCAGCCGGTCGACCGCGAAGTTCACCTTCACCGTGCCCGACCTCGTCTGATACGACTCGATGTCGGCGACGAAGTCCGGCGGCAGCTCCGCCCGGTCCAGCAGCCGCAGGAACGAGATCTGCGGGTGCGCCGTCGTGACGACGACCGGCGCGGCGATCTCCTCGCCGTCCGTCAGCACGACCCCGGTGACCCGGCCGTTCTTCGTCAGAATCCGGGCGACCGCGGCCGACGTGCGGATCTCGGCTCCGAAGCCGCGGGCTGCGGCCGCGAGCGCCTGAGTCACCGCGCCCATGCCACCGCGCGGGAAGCCCCACGCGCCGGTCTGCCCGTCGACGGCCTCCCCGACGTGATGGTGGAGCAGCACATACGCCGTCCCCGGGCTCCGCGGCCCGGCCCAGCCCCCGATCACCCCGGAGACGCTCAGCAGTCCCCGCATCGCGTCCGACTCGAACCGCTCCTCGACCAGGTCGGCGACGCTGGCCGTGAACAGCCGGGTGAGGTCGAACGCCGCGCGTACGTCGACCTGACGCAACCTCGCCCCGATCCGGGCCAGTCCCAGCAGGTCACCCGGCCGCTTCGAGCCGACCTTCGGCGGGATCTCCTTGAGCAGCGGCCCGACCAGGCCGCCGAGCCGGCTCATCCAGGCATCCCAGTGCTCGTAGGCGTCAGCGTCGCGCGGCGAGAACTTCGCGATCTCGGCGTACCGCTGGGCCGGGTCGTCGGCCAGCCGGAGCGCCCGGCCGTCGCGACGCGGCGCGAAATACGGTCCCTGCGGGTACACGTGGTATCCGTGCTCGGCCAGCCGCAGGTCGCGTACCATCCGGGGATCCAGCAGGCTGACCACATAGGACAGCGCGGTCACCGCGAAGTCCGGGCCGAACGGCCGCTCGGTCACGGCCGCGCCGCCCACCACCTCGCGCCGCTCGAGCACCAGGACCCGCTGCCCGGCTCGCGCCAGGTAAGCGGCGGCCACCAGGCCGTTGTGCCCACCGCCGATGATCAAGCAGTTGTACCGCCCGTGCCGGTAGGCACGATGAGGCCGCGGAGGTTCTTCGGGGATTGCCATGGTGCAGTCTTGCGCTACTTTGGCGGTCGTGGAACCCTCCCCTCCTCCGCAGACTGTCACGCAGCCGCCGCCGACGGTGTCGCAGGTCGAGTCCCAGGTCATGCAGAAGAAGAAGACCTGGCGCGATCGGGCGGGCAAGGCGGGCGCGGGCGTCGCCGTGGCGGCCGGCGCGGCCAAGGTCGCCGGCGCGGGCAAACTCGTCGGCCTGCTCAAAGGCGTCTGGCTCTTCGCCCACTTCAAGACGGCGTTCACGATGCTGCTCTCGGTCGCCGGGTACGCCCTGTTCTACGGCTGGTGGTTCGCGATCGGGTTCGTCCTGCTGATCTTCGTCCACGAGATCGGGCACGTCATCGTGCTGCGGATCCAAGGCGTGAAGGCCAGTGCGCCGATGTTCGTCCCGTTCCTCGGCGCCTTCGTGAAGATCGAAGGCGAACAGCGCTCGGTCGCCCAGGAGGCGGCCTCCGCCCTCGCCGGCCCGATCGCCGGAACCGTCGGCACCATCGCGGTGCTGGCAGCCGCGCAGTCCAGCGGATCGCCACTGCTGACCGCGTTGGCGTACGCCGGCTTCCTCATCAACCTGTTCAACCTGTTCCCGGTGCTGCCCCTGGACGGCGGCCGGGTCGCCGGCGCACTGCACCCCGCGATCTGGATCGCCGGGCTGGTGGGAGCGGCCGTCTTCCTCATCGTTCGGCCGAACCCGATCCTGATCTTCGTCCTCATCATGGGCGGCATCGAGACCTACCGCCGCTGGAAGGATCGCAAAGCCGGGCGCACCAGCGCCTTCTTCGACGTCCCCACCAGTACGCGCTGGGCCATCGGGGCGGCGTACCTGGCGACGGCGGCGCTGTGCCTCTACGGCATGGAGTACACCTACGTCCCCCACCCCTGGTGACGCCTTCGCTACTTCTGGCTGCGGCTTCTCGCGGCGCATGATCAGGGTCATTTCCATGTCGCCATGGCAACGCAGAAATGACCCTGATCATGGAAATCGGACAAACGCATGCGGCGAAGCCCAGCCCCCAACCCTCTTCGGTGCGCCCTTCCAACACCGCACCGAACAAAGCCGCAGCCAACGGTCAGGTCAGAGCGGGGCTGTAGAGCGCCGACAGGAACCGGGTCAGCAGGGCTTCGCGCGAGGCGGGCGGCAGCCCGTCGAGCACCGCGTTGACCGCAGCCATCCGAGGGGTGCCAGCGGCGAAGGAGACCCCCACGGCCGGCAGCAACGACGCGAACGTGGCGTCGTCGAGGGTGGCGAAGTCGAGGCCGCCGATCATCTCGGCGAGCCCGGCCGTCGGCACCGGACCGACCGCCCGGGCGGCCTCCACCGCGACGGACAAGGTCGACAGGAGTGCGTCGACGCCGGACGCGCTGACGCCGGTCAGGGTCAGGTGCAGGCTGGCGGGCATCCCGGCGTAGCTCAGCTGGGGCTGGAGGAAGAAGCCCCGGGCACGGGCCTCGTCGGCGATGGTGAAGACGTCCAAGCCGGGGTCGTCGTCCACAGTGAACGCCACGAGGGTCGCGTCCGGTGTGCCGAGCACTCGCAAGCCGGGAATCTCGGAAATGCCCCGCACGACCGCCCGGGTCGCCTCCAGCGCGGCGGCACCGAGCGCCTGATAGCCGGAGGTGCCCAGGGCTTGGAGCGTCGCCCAGGCTCCGGCCAGCGGACCGGCGCCCTTGCTGCTCTGGATGGTCGAGTTGATCACGGTGTAGCCGGGCCACTCCGCACACGCGAAGTACGCCCGCAGCCGCAGTTCCGGATCGCTGAACAGCAGGACCGAGGCGCCCTTGGGGGCGTACCCGAACTTGTGGAGGTCGACCGACAACGAGGTCAC
>JABFYB010000572.1 GCA_013361475.1 Hamadaea sp. | reverse complement strand
GGAGGTGACCGCGAGCACGATCGCGGTCAGGGCGACCGCGTCGACGACCGCGGCCGTGGCCCCGATCAGCCGCTGGCCGTGCCGGTCGGCCAGGGCGCCGACGACCGGGCCGCCCACCGCCGCGCCCAGCCCAAAGGCGGCGGCCACTGCCCCGGCGACGGCGAAGCTGCCGGTCGAGGCGGCGACGAGGGTGACCACGCCCAGCGGGCCCATCGCCGCGGGCAGCCGGGCGAAGAACGCGGTGACGAGGAAGAACGGTCCGGTGGTCTGGACGAGCGCGCGATAGCGAGACAAGCAGGGACTCCAACGTAAGAGTTGTGCGCACCGTCCCACCCAACCGGTACGCCCCTTACGGCCCTGTGCGTTGTGTTCAGGCAGGGACGGCGGCGTCCCACACGGAGAAACAGCACGCCCCTTACGGCCCTGAACTCGGCAAGGCTACCCGACGGAGGAGGGTGACTGGGAGGTGTAGAGGCGCGAGATCACATCCTCGATCTCGGGCTCGGCGATCGTGACGTCGCGCAGGCCACCGACCGCGACCAGCCGGGCCAGCAGGTCGCCGACCTCGGCCGTGCTTTCGAGGGCGAATTCGAGCCGGGCGCCTTCCACTCGTTCCAGGGTGACGCCGGGCACCTCGATCGAGAGCCCGGTCACGGGCGCGGAGAAGTCGACGGTCACCCGGCGGCGGGACCCGTAGCGGGCGTGCAACTCGGTCAGCGAGCCGTCGTGGACGACCCGGCCGTGGTCGATGACCACGATGCGTTTGCAGAGGCGTTCGATGTCCGCGAGGTCGTGCGTGGTGAGGACGATCGTCGTGTCGCCCCGGGCGCCGAGCTCGGCGAGGAACTGCCGGACCGCCTGCTTGCTCAGCACGTCCAGGCCGATGGTCGGCTCGTCGAGGAAGATCACCTGCGGCTGGTGCAGGAGCGCGGCCGTCAGCTCGCCGCGCATCCGCTGCCCGAGCGACAGCTGCCGGACCGGGGTGTCGAGAAAGGCGTCCAGGTCCAGCAGGTCCCGGCAACGGCGCAAGGCCGCCTCGTGATCACCCGGTGGTACGCGATAGACGTGGCGCAGCAACGCGAAGGACTCGCGCAGCGGGAGGTCCCACTGGAGTGCCGAGCGTTGGCCGAAGACGACGCCGATCCGCGCGGCGAGCCGCCGCCGCTGCGGCACCGGGGTGAGCCCGCAGACGCTCAACTCACCGGCGGTCGGGGTGAGTACGCCGGTCAGCATCTTCAGCGTCGTGGACTTCCCCGCGCCGTTGGGGCCGAGGTAGCCGAGCAGTTCGCCACGATCGACCGTCAGATCGACCCCGTCGACCGCGCGTACCTCGCTGGACTCCCGGCGGAACCGGCCGGTCTTCTTGCGGACGGTGAAGTGCTTACGCAGGTCGCGAACCTTGATGACAGTCATGATCCCGTGCTCCTGTAGTGCCGCACACCGGTACGCCAGATGAGCGCCGCGACGGCGGCGGCGAGCGGGCCGGCCAGCGGGGCGACCCAGCCGGTCCAGGCCGGCAGCCCGACCGGGTCCGGCTGCCCCAGCAGGGCCAGCGCCGGATAGTACGAGATGAACCCGAGTCCGAGGAAGAACCCGAAGAGCCGCCGGAACCACGCCCCGTAGATCGACATCGGATACGAGGTGAAGTCCCGGCCGCCATAGGTGACGATGTTGCCCAGCTCGCCCGACTCGATCCACCAGAACGCCACGGTCGCCGTGGCGACGAAGAGCGAGGCGAAGAAAAGCGCCCCGGACACGATCGCGATCAGCAGCAGGAGCGCTCTCGGCACCGTCCAGGCGACGTGGGCGAGGTGGAGCGCGACCGCGAGGATCACGGCCGCGTAGACGATCCGGCTCAGCCGCCGGATGCTGAAGTCCACCGCCAGCAACTGCCCCAGTACGCCCAACGGCCGGACCAGGACGGTGTCGAGCGTCCCGGTCCGGACGTAGACGCGGATGCGCTCGATGTTGCCGACGGCCAGATCGGCCACGGAGAAGGCGACCGCGGTGACGGCGAACATCAGCAGCGCCTGCGGACGGGTGAAGCCGCCGAGATCGTCGGTGACCCGGAACATGATCAGCATCGCGAGGAGGTCGGCGGAGAGCACGACGAGATTGCCCGCCATGTCCAGCCAGAACGAGACCCGGTAGGACGCCTGGCTGCGTACCTGGGCGGCGGCGAGCGCGAAGTAGGGCCGGTCAGCCACCCTGCACCACCAGCTTCCGCTCGGCTCGGCGCTGGACGAGTTCACACGCCCCGAGGAGGAGTGCGGCCCAGACCAGTTGCAGGCCCACGATCACGAGTGGGCCGGGCCGGCCGGCGTACTCGGAGAGGACGTCGAGCGGGGCTTGGAGCAGGGAGGGGAAGGGCGTCGCCAGCCACAGCGCCCACATCAGCGGCGCAGGCAGGAAGTGCAGCGGGAAGAACAGCCCGCCGAGCAGGCCGGAGCAGAACAGCCAGAGCATCATCGGCCCGCGGTTGTCGAGCAGCCAGTACGCGCACGCGTTGACGAGGAAGCGGCAGGAGAAGCAGACGACGACGGAGAGCACGATCGAGAGCAGCCCGAGCGGATAGGTCCAGAGGTGCCGCGGAGCGGCGAGCCCGAAGACGAGACTCGCGACGACGAGCGGCGGAGCGAACCGGATGAGCATCGCCAGCCCGGCCCGGCCCAGATCCTGGGCGAGGTAGGTGGTCAGCGGCCGCTGTGGGCGTAACAGGTCCATCACGACGTCCCCGCTGCGGATGCGGTCGGCCAGCTCGGTCCAGCCCCAGAGCTGCACGACGCCGATCAGGCCCTGCCCGAGCCAGACGAAGGTGAGTAGCTGCTCGGTGGAGTAGCCGGCCGCCGCGCCCGTTCCGGCAGCCACCGCGAGCAGGACATATGACCGCAGGAAGCCGAACATCGTGTTGGTCGCCAAGGAGGCGAGGGCGGCCTGCCGGTAGGTCGCGTAACGACGGAAGCCGATCGCGGCTAATGCCCCGAATCGTCCCACCACTTCGGAGAAGTTTCGGAAAGGTACCCGAGCCACAGTGGCGGTGACATTCGGCACGCCGTACCCTCCCGTTGCAACCGCATCTTCTCAGCCGGCCGGGGTGACCCTATCGTCGGCGGGGAACGGCGGGACAGCCGTTTTCGCCGGGGCACCGGCGACCCGATCTTCACGAGGTGTGGCGTGACCATCGAGCGCACCAACGACCGGCCCGGGTCGGACGTCCCAGCTTGGGCTGGCACGCCGACCTCGCCCTGGTCCAAGGTGCCCGCTCAGCGTCAGCCCGCCGACGACCACCCCGACACGCCGCCGCGCGGCCAGGCTACGCCGCCCGGGCCGTTCCCGCCCCGGCCGAACGGCGTGGCCCAGCCGCAGTTCGGGTCGAACGGCCAGCCGCTGCCGCCGGGGGCCAACGGTCACCCGCACCACCCCGGCCAGCCCCAGCACCCCGGTCACCCGCAGCACCCCGGCGCCGGCTACGCCCAGCCCGGCTACGGTCCGCCGCCCGGCCAATTTCCGCCCGGACAGTTCCCGCCGGGGCAGTTCCCGGCGAACGGCCCGCAGGGACCGCACGGGCAGCCGCCGCAGGGCCCGGGTCAGCCCGGCCCGCAGTACGGGCCGCCCGGCCAGGTCTACGGCCAGCCGGGGCAGCCGCAGCCGCCGCACGGCCAGCCATCGCACGGCCCGCAGTTCGGCCCGTCCGGCCAGAGCTACGGCCCGCCCGGTCCAGGCCAGCAGCCCGGTCAGGGCCCGCAGGGCCCACAACACGGCCAAGGCCCGCAGGGCCAGCCCGGTCCAGGCCAACCCGGTCAGGGCCAGCCCGGCTTCGGCCAGCACGGCGCGCTGCCGGGCCAGGGTCAGCCGGGCCAGGGTCAGCCAGGCCAGGGCCAGCCAGGCCAGGGCCAGCCGGGCCAGGGGCAACCCGGACACGGCCAGCCCGGACACGGCCAGCCCGGTCC
>JABFYB010000718.1 GCA_013361475.1 Hamadaea sp. | reverse complement strand
CCGCCGCGAGTCCGGTCGCACAACGGCCGTGGAACTACCGAGGGGACGAGACCGTGACGGGTTGGACCGTGCTGCTGCGCGGCGTGAGGCACCGGACCGGGCGATCCCTGGTGGTGTTGCTGCTGGCCGCGATCGCCGTGACCGCCGCCGTCCTCACCCCGGCCTACGCGCGGGCGGCGCAGCAGTCGGTGCTCACCGACACCCTGCGGGAGGCCCCGGCGTACGCCAGCTCCGTGACCGTGAAGGCGAGCGGCGCGAGCGACAGCCCGGCGTTCGAACCGGCCTTGGAGTCCAGTCAGAAGGCGGACGCCGCGATCAAGGCGCGTCCGCTGTTGCACAGTCTCGTCGGGCGTCCGGTGACCGCCGTCGAGACCGAGGCGATCGTCCCGACGGGCGACCTGAAGGCGCGCTACGTCTTCCGGAGCGACCTCTGCAAGCTCGTCAGCGTCGTCGGGGACTGCCCGAACGACAACGACCAGGTCATCGTCAGCGACCGGACCGCCAAGGCGCACGGGCTGGAGACCGGTGACCGCATCACGCTGACCGTCGGCGGCAAGCCTCAGCAGCGGGAGATCGTCGGCCTTTACACGCCGCGGGACGCCAACGCCCCCGCCTGGGGGGCGCACGGCTACTTCCGGGAGGGCGCGTCGCCGGACGAGCAGGAGCGTACGCCGATCGACGCGATCTTCGCGGGCAGCGAGGAAGACCTCAAGTACGTGCCGACCGCGCAGGTGACCCTGGAACTCGTCTATCCGGTGCGGGTCGACGACATCCGGCTGGACGACGCCGACGCGCTGGCCAAGGACCTCGAAGGCGCCTCGCTCGGCCTGCTGCAGCAGGATTTGAGCCTCTCCTCGGCGTTGGCCGGGCTCCTGAACGACGCGCACTCCGACTCCGACGCGATCGCGAAGACGATCCCGGTCGTGGCGGTCCCGCTGCTGCTGCTCGTCGTGGGCGTACTGATGCTGCTGGTCGCGTCGCTCACCGAGGAGCGGGGCCCGGAGATCGCGCTGGCGAAGCTGCGCGGCTACCCGGCCGGCAAGTCCGCCCGGTTCGGCCTCGGCGAGGTGCTCTTCCTCATCGGGTTGGCCACCCCGCTCGGCCTCGTCGGCGGCCTGGCCGTCGCCGAGTTCGCCGCGCGGGCCGTGCTCGCTCCCGGCGTACACGTCGAGGTGCGCTTCGAGCCGTTCGCCGCGGCGGCCGCCGCGCTGGTGGCGGCGTTCATCGCGGCGTGGGCGGGCTCCCGGCGTACCGTGCGGTCGGGGGTGCTCAGCCTGCTCCGGCGGGTGCCGCACCACACCGGCTGGCGGGCCGGGCTCGGCGAGGGTGTCGTCGTCGCGCTGGCCGCAGCGGCCGTCGTGGCCGCCTGGCAGGACCGCACATCGTCGCTCGCGCTGCTGGCCGCGCCGTCGCTCGCCCTGGTCGCCGGGATCGCCGTCGCCCGCCTGCTGAGCCTGGGCGCGGGAGCACGGCTCGCGCTCGCGCGGCGTACCGGCAATGTCGCGACCATGTTCGCGGCGGCCCAGCTCGCTCGTCGTCCGGGTCGCCACCGGGTGGTCGCGGTGGTCACGGTCGCCCTCGCGCTACTCGGCTTCTCGGCCACCGCCTGGGACGTCGCGGCGCAGGCCCGCCAAACCCATGCCGAGCTGGCACTCGGCGCGGCCCGCGTCTACACCGTCGGGTCCGTGGATTCCCAGCTTTTGATCTCAGGGGTACGCACAGCGGCGCCGGACGGGTCGGCGATGCCGGTTCTCCGGCGCAACGGCGAGCGGTACGCCGGTCAGCCGCTCGACATCATCGCGTTGCCCGCGTCGCAGTTGGCGAAGGTGGCGAGCTGGCCTGGTCATTCGACGGCCGACCTCACCGCGTTGGCGGGCCGGCTGCGCCCGCAGGCCGCACCGCAGGCGCCGGTCAGCGGGGAGCTGAGCGTCCGGGTGAACGTCACCCAGCTCGGCAAGTCGGGAGTGAAGCTGGCCGCGATGGTGGCCGTGCCCGGCGGCGAGCCGAAGTACGTGACCCTCGGGACGCTCAAGTCCGGCGTGCACAACTATTCGGCGGCGGTGCCCACCGGCCGGTTCGTCGGGCTGGCGCTGATCCGTCCGGCCGCCGACAGCAGCGCGATCACCGCCAAGCTGGAGGTCCTGGACGTCAAGGCGGGCGGCTCACCGGTCGTCTCCTTCGCCGACGACCAGGCGTGGAGCGGTGAGCAGCGCGGTGGTGTGACGGGAGTGACCGTCACGACCGGGGACACCTTGAAGGTGGACGTCCAGGCGGAAGGGAATTCCGACCTCCTGCTGACCTATGTGGACACGCCGCCGGCGCTGCCGGTGGCCTTGTCCGGACAGACGCCCGACGACAACCGGTCCGGCGACCGGTTCAGCTTCCTCGCGTACGCCGAGGAGCCGCAGCCCTTCGCGGTGGCGGAGCGCTCGGACGCGCTGCCGAGCGTGGGTGAGCGCGGTTTCCTGGTGGACCTGGACTACGCGGTGTCCCGGGCGGAGGCCACGACCGGCATGCCCGACGCGAGCCGGTTCAGCGCCGAGGTCTGGGCGAACGCGAACGCCCCCGCCGACCTGGAGAAGCGGCTGGCCGCCGCCGGGTTGACCGTCTTGCAGACGCGCACCGTGGACGCGACGGTGGATCAGCTGGGCCGCCGCGCCCCGGCCCTCGCCTGGCGGCTCTACCTGCTCGCCGGGGTGGTCGCCGCCGCGCTCGCCCTGGGGCTGGTGCTGCTCGTGGCTCGGCTGAACGCGACCGCTCGGCGGCATGAGCTGGCCGCGTTGCGGGTGACCGGTGTTCCGGCCCGCGTCCTGCGCCGGGGCGTACGCCGAGAGCACTTGGCGCTGATGGGCCTGCCGGTGCTGACCGGGTTCGCCGTCGGGTTGGGCAGCGCTTGGCTGATGCTGCCGGGAATGCCGCTGGTGGCCGTCGGCCAGACCACGTCGGTCACCTGGACGCCGCACCTGGGCGCGGTGGTCTTCGCGGCCGCGGCCGGGCTGCTCTGCCTGCTGCTGGCCGTCTTCGTCGCGGTGCGGCTCGTCCGCCGGGCCGCTCCCGAACTGCTACGAGGTGATGTGTGATGGCCGCGATCGGGGTGTCCTGCCGCGGGCTGGTCTCCATCTACCGGCTGGAGGGGTACGACGTGGTCGCCCTGGCCGGCGTCGACCTCGACATCGCACCGGGCGAGTCGGTGGCGCTGCTCGGCCCGTCCGGCTCGGGCAAGTCCACTCTGCTCTCCGTGCTCGCCGGGCTGCTGCGGCCGGCTGCCGGTCGGGCGTACGTGGGCGACGTCGACCTGGCCAAGGCGTCGGAGGCGGAGCTGGCCCGGATGCGCGCGACCGACGTCGGCGTGGCGCTGCAGGGCGCACGCCGCAACCTGTTGCCCTATCTGACGGCGGAGCAGAACGTACGCTTCGCCCAGCGCGCCGGGCGCAGCCCGGACGGGTTGAAGCCCACCGCTCCGCGCGAGATCCTGTCGCTGGTCGGACTGGCCGTACGCGGCCGCATGCGGCTGAAGCCGGGCGCGTTGACGCCGGGGGAGCGGCAGCGGCTGGCTCTGGCGGTGGCTCTCGCGAATCGGCCCGGCCTGCTGCTCGCCGACGAACCGACGAGCCAGCTCGACACGGGCGCCCGGGACGAGGTCTTGTCGGCCCTCGAATCCGTACGCCGCTTCGGGACGACCGTCGTCGTGGTCACCCACGATCCCGACGTCGGCTCGCGCATGGCGCGGACGGTGACGATCCGGGACGGCCGGGTCGGCGGTGAGGGCCACTCCGGCGAGGAGTTCGCGGTGGTCGGCCGGGACGGGTCGGTGCATCTGCCGCCCGACGTGCTGGAGGCCTTGCCGCCCGGCACCTACCTGCGAGTTCAGCTGCAATCGGACGGCAGCGCGCTGCTGCTCCCGGCGACGTCGCCGGGCAACTCGGCGAGCGGAGCAACCACCGTGCCGGTCTCGAGCGTTCCATCGCAGTGGAACGGCGCGACCCGGTCGCCGGGCTCCTCCGTTCCGATCGTCGGAGACGGTGTGCACCTCGGTCGCAGGCCCGGGGACTATTACGGAGAGGATCGCTGATGGGCGCGACGGTGCAGGTCGAGCGGATCACGGTGGCGTACGGCAAGGATCGTCCGGCGCTGCGCGACGTGTCGGCGATGGCCGTTCCGGGGCGGGTGCTCGCGGTGACCGGCCCGTCCGGCGCCGGCAAGACCACGCTGCTCTGGGCGATGGCCGGGCTGGTGCGGCCGCAGCACGGCGCCGTCACCGTGGACGGGCGTCAGATCGCCGACCGGGATCAGGCCGTCGCCGGGGGCGTCGTGCTGGTGCCACAGGAGAACGGGCTCGCCGCGATCCTGACCGCGAGCGAGAACGTCCAGGTGGCGCTGATCGCCAACGGGACCAACCCGGCCGAGGCGCGCCGCCGGACCGCCGAGGCGCTCGACCAGGTCGGGCTGACCGGGCAGGCCGACCAGTTGGTGGAGGAGCTGTCCGGCGGTCAGCAGCAGCGTACGGCGATCGCACGGGGCCTGGCGTTGCGCGGGACCGTGCTGCTCGCCGACGAGGTGACGAGCGAGCTGGACGCGGCGAACCGGCAGAAGGTGCTCGACCTGTTGCAGGCCGAGGCCCGCCGGGGGGCCGCCGTCGTGTTCGCGACCCACGATCCGCAGGCCGCGGCCGCTTGCGATGCCGAAGTCCACCTCGTCGACGGAGTCGCCACCGTCGTTCGTTGATCATGAACCCATGGTCCGGCCCAGCGGCGTGCCGGTCCCCTCGCGTTCATGATCAACCGGAGGTCCGGTGCTGTCCGGTGCCCGCCTGGGCCATCGTCGAGTTCGCGTCGAGCGGCTATGCTGCCCGCGTTACCGCACTTGACCAGGGGAGCGCCAAGACATGAGCGAGAACATCGAGGCGGCGGGGCCGGTGGTCGCCACCGCTCCAGTCCAGTCGTCGTCCACTATGGATAACATTCGGGCCGGCGCGAACGACCTCGCCGACCAGGCCGAGGCCAAGTTCGCCGTGGCCGCCGACGCGGTCAGCGACGCCGCCGACCGGGCCGTCGACGCCACGCGTACCGCCTTCGACAACGCCGCGCGCCGCATCCGCAACAACGCCGAGCTGGCGGCGGACCGGGGCAAGACGCACATCCGCCACGAGGTCGTCGAGAAGATCGCCGGCATCGCCGCCCGCGAGGTGCCCGGGGTCTACGACCTCGGCGGTGACGTGGCGCGCATGTTCAGCGCGGTCAAGGAGCGGATCGGTCTCGGCGACGCCGACGCCGACCAGGGCGTGAAGGTGACCCTCGAAGGTCGGACCGCCCAGATCGACGTCACCATCGTCATCGAGTTCGGCTACGTGGTGCACTCGGTGACCGACACCGTCCGGGTGAAGGTCATCAACTCCGTGGAGAACCTGCTCGGCCTCGAGGTCACCGGGGTGGACGTCATCGTGGACGACGTGCACGTGGACGACGACGGCCCGGTCGGCAACGACGAGGCCCGCGCGGCCGACTACGTCGCCTGATTCTGCTGCGGGAAAGGGGCGGTCCGACCGGACCGCCCCTTTCGTCGGCAGCCGTCAGAAGCGGGCCGGCTCCCGGTAGACGCCCCAGACGTCGCGAAGGGCGTCGCAGATCTCGCCCAGCGTCGCCTCGGCCCGGCAGGCGTCCAGCATCACCGGGACCAGGTTGTCGGTGCCCTGGGCGGCGGCGGACAACCTCGCGAGCGCGGCGTCGACCGCGGCCTGGTCGCGAGCGGCGCGCCGCTCCTGGAGCAGCTTGACCTGCTCGGTCTCCACCTCATGGGAGACCCGCATGATCTCCAGCGGCTTGGCGAGGGTGTCGGTGTTCCGGGTGACGCCGACGATGTGCTTGACGTCGCCCTCCAGTGCCCGCTGATACGTGTACGCCGAATCGGCGATGGCCGAGGTGAACCAGCCGTTCTCGATACCCCGCAGGATGCCGGCGGTGAAGGTGCCGTCCTCGCCGAGCGCCTTGATCCGGGTGAAGATCTCCTCCGTCTCGGCCTCGATCTTGTCGGTCAGCGCCTCGACGTACCACGATCCGCCGAGCGGGTCGGCGACGTTCATGACCCCGGTCTCGTGCATGATGACCTGCTGCGTCCGCAGGGCGATCTCGGCCGACTCGTCGGTCGGCAACGCCAAGGTCTCGTCCAGGGCGTTGGTGTGCAAGGAGTTGGTGCCGCCGAGGACCGCGGACAACGCTTCCAGCGCTGTGCGTACCACATTGTTGACCGGCTGTTGCGCGGTGAGCGAGACGCCCGCGGTCTGGGTGTGGAAGCGGAGCCATTGCGCCTTCTCGCTGGTGGCGCCGTAGACGTCGCGCAGGTAGCGCGCCCAGATGCGGCGCGCGGCCCGGAACTTGGCGATCTCCTCGAAGAAGTCGACGTGGGCGTCGAAGAAGAAGCTGAGGCCCGGAGCGAACTTGTTGACGTCGAGCCCGCGGGCCAGGCCGAGTTCGACGTAGCCGAAGCCGTCGGCGAGCGTGTACGCCAGCTCCTGCGCGGCCGTCGACCCGGCCTCGCGGATGTGGTAGCCCGAGACCGACAACGGCTTGTAGCGGGGGATGCGCTGGGCGCAGTACTCCATGAGGTCGCCGATGAGCCGGAGGTGCGGTTCGGGAGCGAACAGCCACTCCTTCTGGGCGATGTACTCCTTGAAGATGTCGGTCTGCAGGGTGCCGTCGAGCACCGAGGTGTCGGCGATGCCCTGCCGCTCGGCGGCGACCAGGTACATGCAGAAGATGGGGACCGCCGGGCCGCTGATGGTCATCGAGGTGGTGACCGCGGCGAGGTCGATGCCCGAGAACAGCACCTCCATGTCGGCGACCGAGTCGATCGCCACCCCACAGTGGCCGACCTCGCCGAGTGACCGGGAGTCGTCGGAGTCTCGGCCCATCAGGGTCGGCATGTCGAACGCGACGGAGAGGCCGCCGCCGCCCGCGTTGAGGATCTGGTGATAGCGCGCGTTGGTCTGCGCGGCGTTGCCGAACCCCGCGAACTGGCGGATGGTCCAGGCCCGCCCGCGATACCCGGTGGGGTAGAGGCCGCGGGTGAACGGGTATTCGCCGGGCCAGCCGATGCGCTCGAAGCCGGGCACGGTGGCGCCCGCCGGCGGGCCGTAGACCGGCTCGACCTCGGTCCCCGAGAGGGTCGTGAAGTCGGCGTGCCGGGTCTTGGCGGCGTCGTACCGGGCCTGCCAGCGGTCGCGGCCCGCCCGGATCTCGTCTGCGTCCATGGCCCGATGGTATGCGAAGAGCCTGAACGATCGCTAAGTCGTCTCGTACCCGCTGGTAACCGCCCCTCTTGGGCGTGCTGCTATCAGCGCTGGATCAGGGTTCTCGATCGAATCTTGGGCCAAGATTCGACCCGGATCCCTGATCCAGCGCGGGTGGGGGAGAAGTGTGGATCACGAAAGGATAACGATCACCTCGGATTGACAAAGGAACGGCGCGGCAAGGCTGTCCTTCCGGCGTGATCCGACTCCTCTGGGACGCGGTGTGGGGCCGCCGGGCTCAGGCGCTCACCGTTGGCGTCCTGACCGCGCTGGCCGTGGGGACGGCGGCGGCCGCGCCGTGGTACGTCTTCGCCTCCGCCGAGCAGCTCGCCGCGCGCATCGTCGCGGGAGCCTCGACCGAACAGCGCATGCTGCATGTCAGCGCGTCCGCGCGTACCGCCGACCTGCCGAACGGGCGGGTGCCGGTGGACAAGGTGATGAAGGTCGTGGAGAAGGCGACCGGCAAAGATCACACCCCGCCCATCACCGGCCTGCGGCTGACCGGGCCGATCCTGCGGCCGGGCGCGGGGGCCAAGGGCGCGCTCGTCGCCCGCGCGGGCGGCTGTGAGCACGCGGTCGTCGAGGGCGCCTGCCCGGCCGCGGCCGGCCAGATCCTCATCAGCGACGGGGTCGCCCGATCGCTGAGCCTCGCCGTCGGCGACAAGTTCGCGATGAAGATCGACAACTCCAGCGAGGTCGCCGAGCTGACCGTCGTCGGTCTCTACCGGCCCGTACGCGCCGACGACCGGTACTGGTCGGGCGTCTGGGACCACGACTCCCGGGTCATCGACCCGTTCCTCACCGCCCCGGTGACCTTCGACCGGCTGCCGACCGCCCGGCCGATGACCACGGTCGACCTCGAACTGGGACTGGGGGCGTACACCCCGGGGCTGGGTGGCCGGCTGAGCGCGCTGGACGCCGGCGAGTCGAGCTGGACGATGGACTGGGTGTCCTCGGCGGGTGAGGTGCCGGGCGTCATCAACACGGTGCAGAACGAGATGAGCGCGGGCATCGTGGCCGCCACCGGCCGATTCGTGCTGCTGGCCTGGTTCGCTCTCCTCGTCGTGGTACGCCAGACGGTCGGCGCTCGGCGGACCGACCTGGCTCTGGTGAAGCTCCGGGGCGTACGCCGCTGGCGGGTGTGGACGGCGACGATGGGGCAGACCGTCGGCGTGATGCTGGGTGGCGCCGTGCTGGGCGCGGCGGCCGGGTACGCCTGGGTGCGAGCCGTCATCGGGCCGGTCGTGTGGCCGGACGACCTCGACTTGGCGATGACCCAGAGCGCCGAACTGTTCGGCGGGGTGCTCGTCGCCGCTCTCGCGCTCGCCTGGCTCTCCGAACTCCGGTCGTTGCGCTCGCCGGTGGTGGAGTTGCTGCGTAACGTGCCGCCTCGGGTCCGCGGCCGGGCGGTCGACGCGGCCGAACTCGTCATCGTCACGCTGCTCGCGGTCGGCGTCTGGCAGCTCACCACGGTCGAGGCGCTGCGGAGCGGGTCGGTGACCGCGACGATGGTCCCCGCGTTGCTGGCGATCGCGGTCGGTCTGCTGGCTGCCCGCTTCGTCCTGTGGCTGTCCGGGCGCGCCGGCGCGGCCGCGATGCGGTCCGGCCGCCTCACGGTGGCGGTCGCCGGTCTGTCCGCCCGGCGGCGGCCGACCCTCCGATGGGTGGTCACGCTGCTGGTCGTCGCGGTCGCCGGACTCACCACCGCGATGGGCGACATGGTCCGGGGCGAACAGGCCGTCACCGCGCGGGCCGAACAGGAGCTCGGCGCGGACCGGGTGCTGCGGGTCGACGGCGTCAGCCGCAAGAACCTGCTCGACGCCGTCCGCGACATCGACCCGGCCGGCACTCGGGGCATGGCGGTCAGCTACTTCCCCAGCACCGTCGGGTTCTCTCCGCAACTGCTGGCGGTCGACACCGCCCGGCTGGCCGCGGTCGCCGACTGGCGACCGGAGTACGGCGCGCTGCCGCGTACTCCGTCTGGTGTGGACGATCCCATCCGGGTCGCCGACGGCGCGCTGCGGCTCACGGCGTCCTTCGACCGCAAGGTGTACGCCCTCGGCGACCGGACGCAGCCGGTGAAGTCGGAGAACCCGGACTTCCCGCCGTTCGATCAGCCGGTCCCGCCGCCGACCGAGATCACCGGCGACGTCTTCGCCCAGGTCGCCCTCGTCTCCGCGACGGGCACCCGGACGCTGGCCCGCTTCGGCCCGTTGCAGGAAGGGCGGCACGACTACCAGACGACGGTCAGCGAGTGCGCCGGCGGCTGCCGCCTGATGTGGCTGGGCCTGTCCGCGGCCCGGGACGGCTCGTCCCAAGCCGCCGTCTCCTGGGGTACGCGAGTCTCGGTCCACGCGGTCCAGCAGGACGGGCGCGCTCTCCTGGACGCGGCGCGGCTGGGCGATCGGCAGCACTGGACGGGCAGCTCCAACACCCGGGTGCTCGGCCCGATCCTGGACGGGTCGGCCGACGGGATGACGTTGACCGCGCCGCCCGGCTGCGACGACCCCAATCACTCCCGGGGCACGTGCGAGATGCGGGCGTACCCGGCGGAGCCGGCGCTCGCCGCGGTGACCACCGGACTCGTCGGCCGCAACGGGCGCAACAACCGAGCCCAGCTGGAGCTGTCCGGCACGGATCCGGCCGACGTCGACATCAGCGGTTCAGCGGCGAAGCTGCCGCGCTTCCCGGAGGACGGCGCGATCGTCGACCTCGCCGACTTCGACCGCGTCGTCGGCGTCTCGGTCGCGAACGAGCAGCTGGAAGTCTGGCTGGCCGACGCCGGGGACGAGGCTTTCGTCGCCGCGCTGAAGCAGCACGGCGTGAACGTCCAGAGCAGCTCCACCGTGGACGCCGCTCGCGGCGCGCTGAACCGGCAGGGGCCGGCCGGCGTACGCCGATTCCAGCTCGGCGTCTTCGGGCTCGGCGTCCTGATCTCGGCCGTCGCGTTGCTGCTGCTGGCCAGCGTCGAACGGCGTACGCGGGCGGGCGAGCTGGCGGCGCTGCGGCGGCAGGGCCTCAACGCCCGGATGGTCCGGCGGATCAGCCTCCTCGGATACGCCGTCCCCACCACGGTCGCCGTGGTCGCCGGATTGGCGGCCGCGGCTGCGACCGCCTGGCTGCCGGTGCCGAAACCGGAGGTCTTCTCCGACGGCTGGAAGGTGCTCTCCCCACCGGACGGGTTGTCCACCATCCCGTTCGCCCTCACCGCGTTGGCCGCCGCCGCACTGCTGGCCGCCGTCCTCGTGTACGCGGCTCGCCGCCTGGCCCGCCAGGCCCTGATCGACGGAGGCGCCCGGTGATCGCGCTGCTGATGCTGGCTTTGCGGGAACGCCGCCGGGCGTACGCCGCGATCGCGCTGCTGTGCCTGGCGATCGGGGCGCTGGCCGCGCTGGGAGCGGCGTACCCGAGATCGGTGGCGGACAGCATCGCCGACGACGAGATCCGGTCGGCCCCGGCGAGTGAACGGTTGTTCTCGCTCGCCGGCGGGGACGACGCGGCGTCGACGGTGCAGGCGGTGACCGAGTCGACCCGGCGCCTGCCGGACTTCACGGCGGTCTACGCCGCGAGCGTCTCGGTCATGGGCTTCGGCCCCGAGCGCAGCACCCTGGTCTACCGGGAGAACGCGTGCGCCCACGTACGCCTCCTGTCCGGCCGGTGTCCGCTCGGCGCCGGCGAGGTCATGGTGCCGGCCGGTCCGGTGCAGCAGGCTCGCAAGATCGAGGTGGGTACGCGGCTGCTGCTCGTCGAGGCGGTCAAGCCGGATCCGAAGAAGCCGTGGGAGGCGTCCAACCGGGGCAAGGCTCCGGTCGACGTGGTCGGCGTCTACCAGCAGATCGACCCGGGCGAGGACTACTGGGGCGTACGCACCGCCGAGGACGCCGCCGGGGTGGCGATGGTGCTCGCCCGCCCGGAGACGCTGAACTCCGTCCCGCACAACCTCGAAGTCCTCACCGTGACCGCGATCCCGGACCGGAAGCTGCTCATGAGCGGCGACTACGGCGCGATCCTGCGGTCCAAACTGGACGCCAACATCATCCGGAGCAGCCCGGACGTCCAGCGGATGATGGAGCGGATCGCCGCCAAGCGGAAGTTCGTCGAGACGATGACGCCCGCCGTCGTGCTGCCGGTGCTCGTCCTCGGCTGCTGGGGCCTGTTCCTCCTGGTCTCCGGTCGCCTCCAGCGAGACCGGCCGGAGGTCGGCATCCAGGGGCTGCGAGGGCTGCCGTTGGCGTACCGGTGGCTGCTGGCGGCGGGTGCGGCCGGCCTGCTCGCGATCGTCGCGACCCCGCTCGGCGCGTTGCTGGTCACGCTGTTCACGCCGGGTGCGGACGGTTCCTCGATGACGGCCGGATTCCGAGTTCTGGGCGTGGAACTGCTCGTCATCGCGGTGACCGCGTTGGGCGTCCTGCGGTTGCGGCCGCTCGACCTGCTCCGGCGGGTGCTGCCGACCAGTGGCAAGATCCCGCTGACCGAGATCGCCGTGCTGACCGTGGCGGGGGCGAGCTTCGCGCAGATGCAGTCGGGAGACCGAACCGGCCTCGGCATCTTCACCGCGAGCCTGCTCGCCGTGGCGGTCGCCGTCGTCGCCGCGCGGGTGCTGCCGACGGTGCTGCGTCCGGCCGCCCGGCGCGTCATCCAACGCGGCCGGCTCGCGCGGGGCATCGCCCTCGCGCTCATGACCCGCCGGCCCAGCGGACGGCACCTGCTCGCGCTCACCTCGGCGGCGGCCGCCCTCTTCACCCTGGTGGTCGGAGCGATGGACGTGTCGAGCACGGCGCGGCACACCCAGATCGACCTGACCATGGGGGCGGACCGGGTCCTGCAGGTCCAGAGCAGCCCGGCCCAGGCGCTGGCCGCGGTCCACCAGATCGACCCGGACGGCGCGTACGCGACCGTGACCGGGCGGCTGAGCGTCTCCGGCTACTCCGTGCTCGCCGTCGACCTGAGCCGGGCGTCGGTGATGCGCTGGCCGGAGGCGGCCGAGATGGCGACCGCGTTGAAGCCCAGCGGGGCCGCCCCGATCGAGGTCGGCGCGGGGAAGCTGGAAGTCACGGTCGACGCCGCCGTGACCATGGCCGACCTGCACTTGGGCCCGGGTGAATACGTGCCGCCGTCGACCATGTTCGCCGTCGTGGAACTGCCCGGCGGCGAGTTCCAGGAGCTGGACCTCGACAAGAAGGTCCAGGCCGGAGCGCAGGCGTACGCCGTGGAGCTGCCGCCGTCGTGTGCCGAGGGCTGCCGGCTGGCCGGACTGAGCCTGGTCACCTTCGGGGCGGAACGCGGCAACCTGACCATCCAGCGGATCGCCGTCGACGGCAAGGCCGTCTCCGACGGGAGCGGCTGGCACACCCCGGGTACGGACGCCGGCAAGTGGTCGATCGACCCGTCGATGGCGATGGGACAGCCGTCGTACCTGCTGCCGCCGGACGTGTCGGCCCGGCTGCCCATGGCGTACACCCGGGATCTGGGGCAGGGCGGGCCGACCGCGCCCGCCTTCAGCCTGCGGGGGAGCCAGCGAGCACCGCTCGCGGCGACCGTCGCGACCGACGTCGTCCCCCGGGTCGGGCACCGGGCCATGCTGGTCGACCTGCCCGGCATGCTCCGGGCGACGCTCGGCTCCACGACACCGGGCAACATCGAGGTCTGGTTGTCGGCCGACGCCCCCGCCGACGCCGAGCAGAAGCTGACCGACGCGGGCCTGGCCATCGTGGGCTCGGAGAGCCGGGCCGACGCCGTCGCCCGCGCCGACCGTACGCCGCCCGCGCTGACCCTGCGGATGCAGCTCTGGGCCGCCGTCGCCGGTGTGCTCCTGCTCCTCGGCGTCCTGCTGGTCGTGTCGTCGGGCGATCGGCGGACGACCGAGCTGGCCGGGTTGCGGCAGGCGGGCGTACGCGCGGCGACGTTGCGCCGGGCGAACCGGACCACCTATGTCCTGATCAGCGTCTTCGGGGTGCTGATCGGCGTGGTGGGGGCCGCCGTCGCCTGGGCCGCCGCCCGGGCGGTGCTGCCCATCGTGGACGGCACCCCTTGGCTGCCACCGCCGTCGTGGCCCGGCCCGGTGCCGCTGGCCGCGGCAGCGGTGGGCGTCGCGGTCTTGCTGATCGCGGGAACACACCTGATATTCGTGGGAGATCGGAGAGAGGGAGGAGCCTGGAGTGAGTGAGCACGCTGGTCTCGCCGTCGCCTGCCGGCGAGTCGTGCAGATCTACCGGGGCGAGGGCGGTGACGTTGTCGCTCTCTCCGGCGTGGACCTGACCATCTCGCCGGGTGAGATGGTGGCCCTCGTCGGTCCCTCGGGCTCCGGCAAGTCGACCCTGGTGGCGCTGCTCGGCGGGCTGTTGCGGCCGTCGGCCGGCCGGGTCACCGTCGGGACCTACGACATGGGGCGGCTGACCGACCGGGAGATCTCCCGGCTGCGCGGTACGCGTATCGGCATCGTCCTACAGGGCGCGGCCCGCAACCTGCTCCCGTACGCCTCGCTCTACCGCAACGTGTGGCTGGCCCAACGACGGGCCGCCGCGACGTCGGGTATCGCGTTGGAGGACCCCGAACGGGTGCTCGACCTGGTCGGGCTGCCCGGTAAGGGCAAGGCGCGTTTGCACGAGCTGGCCCCCGGCGCCCGGCAGCGGGCGGCGCTCGCGGTCGGCATCGCCGCCTCGCCCGGTCTGCTCCTGGTCGACGAGCCGACCAGCCAGCTGGACACGGGTGGCCGGGACGAGGTGATCTCCGCTCTGGAGACGATCAACGCCGAACGCGGCACGACCGTGGTCGTGGTCACACACGACGCCGAGGTCGGTACGCGGCTGGGCCGGGTCGTGACCATCCGGGACGGCCGGGTCGGCGCCGAGGGCCGCAACGGCCAGGACTTCGCCGTGGTCGCGGGCGACGGCACGGTGCAGCTGCCGCCGGAGGTGCTCGAGGAGTTCCCGCCCGGCACGCTGTTCACCATCGACCACGCGGAGGACGGCAGCGTGACGCTCGTCGTCGGGTCGTCGTGAGCCTGCCTAGACTAAGGGCATGACGGATCCCCGAGACCCGAGCCGCGGGCAGTCGATCTTCACCCGGGGTGCGGTGGACCTCAGTGCGCTGCGGTCCACCGCTCCGCAGCCCGACGCCGAGGCGCCGCCCGCCGGGGCCGCGCCGGACGGCGGCGATACCGGGGTTCCGCGGTTCTCCGGGGCGAACGCCCCGATCGACGTGACGGTGCAGACGTTCCAGCGGGACGTCGTCGACCGGTCCCGGACCATCCCGGTCGTCCTGGAGTTCGTCGCCGGCGGGCAATACGCGGGCGACCCCGCGCTGGAACAGTTCGCCGCCGACGGCAGCTTCGTGCTGGCCCGGTCGGACGTGCGGACCGATCCGCAGCTGGCTCAGGCGTTGCGCATCCAGGCGCTGCCGACGATCTTCGCGTTCGTGGGCGGGCAGCCGATCGACGGCCTGCCCGGCCAGCTGCCCGAGGCCCAGCTGCGGCAGTGGCTCGACGCCGTCCTCCGGGCGGGTGGGGTCGAGGTGGAGACTCCGGCCGATCCCCGCCTCGAAGAGGCCGACGACATGCTCATGATGGGCGACCTCGACGCGGCCGAGCGGGCGTACCAGAAGATTCTGTCGGAGACGCCCCGCGACGCCGCGGCGGAAGCCGGGCTGGCCCAGGTCGGCGCGGCCAAGCGGATTCAGGGCCGTGACCCGCAGGAAGTGCTGGCCGCCGCTCAGGCCGCCCCGGACGACCTCGACGCCCAGCTGCTGGCGGCCGATCTGGAGGCGCTGAGCGGGCAGGCCGAGCAGGCGTACGCCCGGCTCATCGGACTCGTCCGGCGAGTGTTCGGCGACGATCGGGAGAAGGTACGTCAGCACCTCGTCTCTTTGTTCACCATCGCCGGTCCGGACGATCCGGCTGTTGTCACCGCTCGGCGGGCTCTGGCCAGCGCTCTTTATTAGGTTGGCATAGATCGCTATCCTCGGCCTGCAGGCATCGGTCGCATAACCAGGGGGTTCACGCGCCGCGTACGCGAGGGGGGAGGGCGAGGGATGAGACGGATCGCGGTGCTCGACGCACCGACCAATCTCGGCCTGCGCCCGCCCACGGCCACCTCGGTTCCCGGCTGCGCGAAGGCGCCCGGCGCGCTGCGTGACCACGGCCTCGTCGACCGGCTCGGGGCTCGCGACGCGGGCTGCCTCACGCCGCCGCGCTACGACCCGGGCGACTGGCGTCCCGGCGACGGTGTCGCCCAGGCGTCGCAGATCTCGGCGTACTCCCAGCGGCTGGCCGACCGGATCGGCGCGATCGTCGACGGTGGCGAGTTCCCGCTGGTCCTGGGTGGCGACTGCTCGGTTCTGCTCGGCTCGATGGTGGCCATGCACCGGCTCGGCGACGAGGTGGACGGCCGGGTCGGGCTCGTCTTCGTCGACGGGCACTCCGACTTCCGGCACCCCGGTAACGCGCCGTACGTCGGCGCCGCAGCCGGTGAGGATCTCGCCCTGGTGACCGGCCGGGGTCAGATCGAGCTGGCCGGGATCGAGGCGCGCCGTCCGTACGTCCGCGACACCGACGTGGTCGTCCTCGGCATCCGGGAGCACGACGAGTACCGCCTCGACCTGGCCGCCGGGGGATTCTCGGTACGCCCGGTGACCGCGCTGCGCTCCGCGGGCGCCGCCCGCAGCGCGCAGTGGGCGCGTGACCAGCTGGGCCACTGCGCCGGGTTCTGGCTGCACGTCGACGTGGACGTCCTCGATCCGGCGGTCATGCCGGCGGTGGACGCGCCCGACCCGGGTGGCATCGCCTTCGCTGAGCTGGAGATGCTGATCGCCGGGCTCGTCGGCACGCCCGAATGCCTCGGCATGGAGTTGACCGTCTTCGATCCAGACCACGATCCCGAGGGCTCGTACGCCCACGAGGTCGTCGAGATGCTGATCGCCGGGCTGGCCCCGCTGCTGCAGCAGCCGCGTCCGGTGGCCCGGAAGAAGGCCGTGCCGCGCCCGCGCCGCTCCACCGACCAGACCGTCGC
>JABFYB010000459.1 GCA_013361475.1 Hamadaea sp. | reverse complement strand
CGTACCGGGGTCAGGCGGAGCAGCCGGACGATCTCCGCGGGGAGGACGGCGGCGGCGGCCGGCGACTCGGCCGTCCGCACCATCGCGTACGCCACCGCGGTGAACGGCTGCTCGCGGGCGGTGTCGAGCAGCTCGGCGGCCAGCTCGGGTTCGCCGAGTCGCCGGGCGCGGTCCCACATCCGAAGACAGCGTTCGATCGTCGTACGCGCGGCGAGCCGGCCCCGGGTCAGGATCGGCCGGTTCAGCCCGCAGACCTCGATGGTCGCCTCGCCCCGGGCGGTGAGCCCGACGTAGGAGCCGGTCGTCAGGGACAGCCGCAGATGGTCGGCCGGGTCGTCGACGGTCGGGTCGACGAGCAGCGGATTGCCCTCGGCGTCCAGCGGGAACCGGTCGCGTTTGTAGTGCCCGTTGCAGATCGAGCAGGCCAGCAGGTGGTTGAGCCAGTCGAAGGTACGCAACGGATTACGCGACAGCGGCTCGAAGTGGTCCACATCGGAACCCTGGTTGTCGCCGCAGTACATGCACCGTTCCAGCCCCGGCGCCATGCCGCCCAGCGCCTGCCGGATCGTCGGGCGTACCGTGCGATCCCGGGACCAGATGCGGCGGGCCTCGGCCGACCGGCGTGGGCCGGGAACGGCGGCGATCCTCTCGGTCAGGTCGATCATGCGGGCCAGGGCGTCGGTCGGGAGTTCGGGGCGCCGCAGAGGAATCACGCGCGCCGCTCCCGCAGGTACGCCGCCCGCCGCCGCAGCCGGGCTCGGACTTCCTCGCTCCGCGCCTCGGGGGAGCTGGTCAGCAACGCTCGTAGATCGGTGAAGCGCTCGGCCTGTGCCGCGCTGGCCGTCCCGTCGAGCACCGCCATCTCCAGTGCGACCAGTTCCTCCCGCAGCCGTCTGGCCCCGTCGGAGTACGGCGAGACCACGCCGAACAGCTCGGACTGGGCGGCGTCGTCGCCGCTGCCGAAGATCACCCGGTGCAGCAGGTTGTCGTCGGCTCGGAACGGCGTACGCCCCGGGTCGAGCCGGATCGCGACGTCGGCCGCCTGACAGGCGTACGGGCTGTGGGTCGCCACCACGAACTGCACCCCCGGGAACGCCTCCTTCAGGCGGAACCCCACCGCCCGCTGCGCGACCAGGTCGAGGTGCGCCTCGGGCTCGTCGATCAGCACCAGCCCCTCGGCGTCGGCCTCCGCCCGCGAGGCGAGGTCGTCGAGCAGCACGGCGACCCGGTCGCCGGCCGGCAATGCGCGATCGGCGGAGTAGAAGGCCAGGACGCGCGGGGCCGGTTCGACGACCTCGGGATCGCCGTCGGCCATCCTCGTGAGCAGGGCTGATTTGCCCGCGCCGTTCGGGCCGGTGAGCACCACCCAGCCCGGATACGTCCCGTCCGGCTGGGACAGCTCCAGCCACCGGGCGCCGGACCGGTCGGCAGGCGGTCGGATGCGCTGGGCGTACATGATGATGAGCGTAACGGTAGGTTCGTCGCATGAGTGAGTTGACGACGCGCCCGGCCGACGCCCAAGAGACCGAGACCTGGCGTGAGCTGTGGATGGACCGCCTGACCGGATACGCCGCGCGGACCCGGCGGCCGGTGCGGACCGAGCAGGCGGCCAAGCGCCGGGAGAAGGCCGACGAGGCCGTGCTGCTGCGTCTGCTCGACGGCGAGACGCCGGTGGGCTACCTCAGCCTGATCCGGTTCACCGAGGACGGTGGCCAGGTGGTGATCCTGGAGGACCTCCAGATCGAGGAGCCCTACCGGCGGCGAGGTCACGGCCGGGCCGCGCTCGGGATCGCGCGCGAGTGGGCGCGCGGCCGATCGCCCCGGGTCAGCCTCGGCGCCGACCCGACCGACCCCGCGCAGCAGGCGCTGTTCCGCGACGTCCCGCTCGGCTCCCAGAACATGCACAAGGACCTCGGCGACCGGCCGTCGCTGCCGGCCGGGGTGACCGTCCGCCGGATGTCCGCGGACGAGTTCGGTCCGTGGTGGACCGAGCAGCTCGCCGGGTACGCCGAGTCCTTCGTCCTCAACGGACTGCTGACCGAGGAGCAGGCCCGGGAACGGGCCGAACGGCAGTCGGGCGAACTCCTGCCGTCCGGATTGGACACTCCCGGGCACGACATCTACACGGTCGTCGCCGAGGACAAGCCGGTGGCGTCCATCTGGGTCTGCCACGAGGTCGAGCCGGACACGAGCTTCGTCTTCGACGTGGTGGTCGAGGACGGCCACCGCGGCAAGGGCTACGGCCGGGCCGCGATGCTGGCCGCCGAACAGTCCGCGCTCGACGCCGGCAGCCACGTGCTGGGGCTGAACGTGTTCGGCCACAACGAGGTCGCGCTGCGCCTCTACACGAGCCTGGGCTACCGGCCGACCAGCCAGATGCGCACGATGACCGTCTAGGGCCCGGCGGTGCTGCAGCTCATCACGAAAGCGGTCACCGACCGCGGCGCGCAAGGCATCGCCGCCGCGGTCAGCCGCCTCGTGCACAGTGGTGAGCTGCCCGCCGGCACCCGGCTGCCCACCGTACGCGCGATCGCCCGGGAACTCGGGGTCAGCCCGACGACCGTCAGCGAGGCGTGGAGCTGGCTGACCCGAGCCGGGCTGATCGCCACCCGGGGCAGGTCCGGGACGGTCGTGCTCGGCGACGACGGACTGCGGTCCCGGATGCGGTACGCCCGGCTGGCGCCCGGGGTCGCCGCCGCCACCGACCTGTCGACCGGCGTACCGGATCACGAGTTGCTGCCCGACCTCACGGAGTCGCTGCGCCGGCTCGGGGCGAAACCGCTGACGAGCAGTTACCTGGACGCTCCCGTGCTCCCCGCGCTGGAAGCGCACCTGCTCGACCATTGGCCCTACGCCGCCCAGCAGCTCACCGTCGTGGACGGCGCACTCGACGCCCTCGACCGGATCATGCGAGCCCATCTTCGGTTCGGCGACCGCGTACTGGTGGAGAACCCGACCTTCCCGCCGATCCTCGACCTCGTCGACTCGGCCGGGGCCACCGCCGTCCCGCTCACCTTGGATCGCCAGGGCATCACGCCGTCCTCCTTGAAGGCCGCGCTCACCTCCGGGGCGCTGATGCTGATCCTCCAGCCGCGGGCCCACAACCCGACCGGGCTCTCCATGACCAGCCGGCGCGCCGCCGAACTCGCCGGCCTGATCGAGGAGCACCCGGCGGTGATCATCGTCGAAGACGACCACGCCGCCGACATCACCAGTGCGCCACCGGTGTCACTGGGCCGCTTCCTGCCGGGGCGTACCGTCCGCATCCGCAGTTTCGCCAAGAGCCTCGGACCGGATCTGCGGCTCGCCGCGATAGGCGGACCGGCCTCAGCGCTCGCGCCCGTAGTGGACCGGAGGATGCTCGGTCCCGGCTGGTCGAGCCGTCTCCTTCAGCACGTCCTGCTCGACCTGCTCACCACGCCGTCGACGGCGGTGCTCCTGGAGAACGCCCGGACGGAGTACGCCCGCCGCCGGCTCGCCCTGCTCGCCGCCCTCGCCCAAGAAGGCGCGGTCGCGACCGCCGACGACGGGATCAACCTCTGGCTGGAAGTGGCCGACGAACGCGCCGCACTCGTCGCCCTGGCTGCCCACGGGATCGCCGTCGCACCCGGCGCCCCCTTCGAAGCCGCACCGCTCGGCCAGGACCACGTACGCGTCACCGTCGGACTGGTCCGCGACGGGTTTCCCGAGCTGGCCGCCGTTCTCGCCGCGGCCGCTCGGGCTGTTCCTCGTGGGGGTGCGCGGTCACGCTCGTTGCCTCGCGGCACCCGCTGACCCGCCCCGTTCCCCCTTCGTCGCGCCTTCCTGTTAGCGCTGGATCAGGGTTCTCGGTCGAATCTTGAGCCATGAATCGACCGAGAACCCTGATCCTGTGCCGGAATGCGGGCACTGCCGGGGTGGGTGCTGCAGCTTGGCGGAGCTACGTGCCGGTGCCCTGCTGGGTGCCGTCCTGCGTGCCGCCTTGC
>JABFYB010000672.1 GCA_013361475.1 Hamadaea sp. | reverse complement strand
AGACCGCCGTGCAGCCGCCTGCGCAGCCCGCGTACCAGCAGGGTGCCGCGGCCGTGCCGCCCACGCAGCCGGTGACACCGCCGCCCGGCTACCCGACCAGCGCGGTCCCGGCGCAGCCGGTGTCCGCGGGCCCTGCCTACCCGACGTCGGGGTACCCCGCGGCCGGCGCGCCGTACTCGGCGGTGCCCGCCGGCCCGGCCGCGCCGAAGAAGGGCCCGGCGGTCCTCGTTCTGTCCATCCTGGTCGGTGTGCTGGTGCTGGCGCTCGGCACGGTGACGACGCTCTACCTCGTCAAGGCGAGCGACGCCTCGAAGCAGGAGAAGGCCGCCGCCGCGCAGGCCGCGACGGACGCGAAGAACCTCGAGGACGTCAAGGCTCAGCTGACCACGACCAAGGCTGAGGCCGAGAAGCTGAAGCAGGATCTCGAGGGCGCGAAGAACGCCAACGCCGAGAAGCTGAAGCTGCTCTCCGCCTGCGTCGACGCGGTGGACAAGATGATGTCCTCGACCACTCAGGCCGCGTTCAACAAGGCCTTCCCCGCGATGCGGGCGGCCTGCGAGGCCGCGCAGATCGCCACGAGCTGACTTTCCTTGCACGAACAGCGGCCGGGGTTCCCACGGGGATCCCGGCCGCTGCCGTTTCAGCTTTCCTTGCGGCGGGTGGGCAGCGCGGTCACACCCTCGGGCGGCAGCCCGGCGGTCGAGGCCAGCAACGTGCACCAGGCCAGCATGTGGTCGGCCAGATTCGCGCCCAGCGGCGTCCACGACGCGCGAATCTCCAGGTCGGCGGCGGTCGGCGAGCCGGGCGGCTCCTCGCTCTCGGCTACCCGGGCGAGGTCGCCGAACCGCGTCGACAGCGTCTGCGTGACCGTCCCGGCGATCGCGGTGTAGCCCTCCTCCCGGCCCGGCCCGGTGTGCGCGTCCAGCGCGTCCACCAGCCACGACCAGCCGACCTGCGGCAACAGCGGGTCGGCGGCGTACTCGGGTTCGAGTTCGGCGGTCACATAGGTGACCAGCCGCATCGTCCCGTGCCAGGCCTCGTGACCGGCCGGATCGTGCAGCAGGATCAACCGCCCCGTCGCGACCTCCTCGCCGTCGCGGAGCACGGTCGCGCCCAGAGCGTGGGCGTACGGCGCGAGCCGGGTCGGCGCACCGACCTCTTCCAGGGAGATCTCCCGGCGGATCGGGGCGGATCGCAGTGCTTCGACCGCCCGGGTGAAGACGTCCGGTGGCGTGCGAAGCGTGGTCGGCATAGCGCAACCCTAGGGCGCATCGGCTTCCACCGCGTGGTGCGGCACGCCGTGCGCTGTCACACGCTGAGAGTGGCGTACTCCTCAGCGGCGCGCCCCCACCGCTCGACGCGGGGGAGAAACGTGGCACGATCTGTGGAATGACCAGCATTGCAGCTGACCCGGCCGACTCCGTCTTCGTCCGCGCCTGCCGCGGCGAGCCGGTCGAGCACACCCCGGTCTGGTTCATGCGGCAGGCGGGGCGTTCGCTGCCCGAGTATCGCGAATTGCGGGCCGAGGCGGGCCTGTCGATGTTGGAGGCGTGCCGCCGGCCGGATCTGGTCACCGAGATCACCCTCCAGCCGGTACGCCGCCACGGCGTGGACGCGGCGGTGTTCTACAGCGACATCGTGGTGCCCGTCGCGGCAGCCGGGGTCGGCGTGGAGATCGTCGCCGGGACCGGTCCCGTGGTCGCCGATCCCATCCGGTCCACCGCCGACCTCGCCCGGATCGGGCGCGCCGAGCCGGCCGATCTCTCCTTTGTGGAGGAAGCCGTCCGGATGCTGATCCCGCGACTGGAAGGCACCCCGCTGATCGGCTTCGCCGGGGCGCCGTTCACGCTGGCCAGCTACCTGATCGAGGGCGGGCCCTCGAAGACGCACGCCAAGACCAAGGCGCTGATGCACGGCGACCCGCACCTGTGGCACGGGCTGGCCGAGCGGCTCGCTCAGATCACCTCGACGTTCCTGCGGGTGCAGATCGACGCGGGCGCCAGTGCGGTCCAGCTCTTCGACTCGTGGGCGGGCGCCCTCAGCGAGGCCGACTACCGGCGTTTCGTGCTGCCGCACTCCGCGGCGGTCCTCCAGGACATCGGCCCGGTCGTGCCCCGGATCCACTTCGGCGTCGGCACGGCTCACCTGCTCACGGCGATGGCCGAGGCGGGCGCGGACGTCGTCGGGGTCGACTGGCGTACGCCGCTCGACCAGGCAGCCGCCCTGGTGAACGTCGCGGATCTGCGACTGGACGGCGGTGAGCCGGGTCCGGCCCGAACCCGGGCGGTGCAGGGCAACCTCGACCCGGCGTTGCTGGGCGCGCCGTGGGAGGTCGTCGACCACGAGGTACGCCGAGTGCTCGCCGAAGGCGAGGCGGCCACCGGGCACGTCTTCAATCTCGGGCACGGCGTACCGCCGGAGGCCGATCCGGGGGTGCTGACCCGGATCGTCGAACTCGTCCACAAGATCAGCGTGCGATGAGCAGCCGTCACGTCGTTGTCGTCGGCGGCGGGATCGCCGGGCTGACCGCCGCGCTGCGGCTCGCCGAGTCCGGCGTACGCGTGACGGTGGTCGAGGCGACCGCGCGGCTGGGCGGCAAGATCCAGACGGCCGGCGACGGGATCGAGACCGGCGCTGAGCAGTTCTTGATGCGTACGCCCGACGGCGGTCCCAGTGGGGCCGCCCGGTTGGTCG
Source organism: Hamadaea sp. (assembly GCA_013361475.1). Taxonomy (GTDB): domain Bacteria; phylum Actinomycetota; class Actinomycetes; order Mycobacteriales; family Micromonosporaceae; genus Hamadaea. The sequence goes on along the minus strand of JABFYB010000672.1, from coordinate 13,660 downwards.
CCGACCTGGGCCTGAGCGACCGGCTGGTGCATCCGGCGCTGGGCGCGGCGGGCCTGTGGGTCGGCGGCCGGTTGCAGTCCATGCCGCCGGGGACGCTGATGGGCGTACCGGGGTTCTCGGCCGTGCTGGACGGTGTCGCGACGCTGGCCGACGACGACCGTGATCTCGGCGTACCGGTGCTGGCCGGGCAGGATGTGGCCGTCGGCGAGCTGGTGCGGTCCCGGCTCGGCGGCGAGGTGGTGGAGCACCTGGTCGACCCGCTGCTCGGCGGGGTGTACGCCGGCCGCGCCGACCTGCTGTCCCTGCGGGCCACCATCCCGAACCTGTACGCGGCGCTGCAGACCGCGCACACCCTGCGCGACGGCGTCGCGGCCTCGCTGGTGAAGCGGTCGGCGGGCGGCCCGGTCTTCGGCACCCTCCGAGGTGGACTGTCGTTGCTGGTGGAGGCGCTGTCGCAGCGGCTGCTCGACCTCGGCGTCGTCGTCCACTATGGAAGTCCCGTGCGGTCGCTCGACGAGCTGGACGCGGACGCGTACGTGCTGGCCTGCCCAGCCAAGCCGGCTGCGGCGCTGCTGCCGGCGGAGGTGGCCGAGCGGGTGAGCGTGCTCGACTACGCGAGCGTCGGGCTCGTCACCCTGCGGCTGCCCGGCGCGGATCTGCCTGAGCTCACCGGCTTCCTGGTCCCGGCCGACCAGGGGCTGTCGATCAAGGCCGCCACCTTCTTCTCCCGCAAGTGGGAGCACCTGTCGGGCGAGCGCGAGGCCGCGATCCGAGTCTCCGTCGGCCGCTATGGCGACATCGGCGCGCTCGCGCTGACCGACGAGGCCCTCGGTGACGCGGTCCAGGCAGACCTGGCCAAGGTGCTCGGCCCACTGCCGGCTGCTTCGGCGGTACGCGTGACGCGCTGGGGCGGTGCGTTGCCCCAGTACGCCCCGGGCCACGTCGACCGGGTCGCCGAGGCCCGCTCGTTGCTCGCCGCCGGGCCGAAGCCCGTCGTCCTGGCCGGAGCCGCCTTCGACGGCGTCGGCATCCCCATCTGCATAGCGTCCGGCGAGAAAGCCGCCGCCGATCTGGGAGAATTCGTATCGTGACCGAGCAGACCACCCACGAGGTCGTTGTTACCGAAGAGCCGGCGCAGTCCAATGCCGCCCGTCTGCGTGAGCTGAACGCCACCATCCGTTACACGATGTGGTCGGTCTTCCGGGCCAGCAGCCCGCTGCCGACCCTGCGTGACGATCTGATCTCCGAGGTCACCGGCCTGTTCGACCGGCTCGCCGAGAAGGACGTCACGATCCGGGGCACCTACGACGTCTCCGGCCTGCGGGCCGACGCGGATCTGATGATCTGGTGGCACTCGTCGTCGGCCGACGCCCTGCAGGAGGCGTACTCGCTGTTCCGCCGGACGGCGGTCGGGCGGAACCTGACCGGGGTCTGGTCCCAGGCGGCGCTGCACCGCCCGGCCGAGTTCAACCGCAGTCACGTCCCGGCCTTCCTGGCGGGCGAGGAGCCGCGGAACTACATCTGCGTCTACCCGTTCGTGCGGTCGTACGAGTGGTACCTGCTGCCGGACGAGGAGCGGCGCGAGATGCTGGCCGAGCACGGCCGGATGGCGCGCGGTTACCCGGATGTGCGGGCCAACACGGTCGCCTCGTTCGCGCTCGGCGACTACGAGTGGATGCTCGCCTTCGAGGGCGACGAGCTCTACCGCATCGTCGACCTGATGCGTGACCTGCGCGCGTCGCGGGCACGGCGGCACGTCCGCGAGGAGGTCCCGTTCTACACGGGCCGGCGTCGGGAGATCGCCGACATCATCACGAACCTGCCCTGACGGCGGGCGACCGCAGCCACCGGACGACCTCGTCGGCCGGCATCGGTTCGGCGAACAGGAAGCCCTGCCCATAGGGGCAGCCGGCGTCCAGCAGGACCGCCCGCGCGTGTTCGGTCTCGACGCCTTCGGCGATCTGGTCCACCCCGATGTAGCGGAGCGTCGACGACACGCCCTCGATGAGGCGGGTGGCTCGGGGTGTCAGGTCGCTCAGCATGCTGCGGTCGATCTTCACGATGTCGACGCTGTCCTGGCGTAGGTAGCCGAGTGAGGCGTACCCGGTGCCGTAGTCGTCGATCGCGATGCGTACGCCCAGCGCGTGCAACTCGTCCAGGTAGGCCCACGGCCGCTCGTCGTCGTTCTCGATGAGGATGTTCTCGGTGACCTCGAGGACGAGCAGGCCGGGGTCGACCCGGCTGCTCTTCAGCGCCCGGCGCACGATCGTCGGAAAATCGGTCCGCCGCAGCTGACGGGCGGACACGTTGACGCTGACATAGCAGGGATCCCGGTCCGGCAGCTGGAACAGCGGCAGGTCGGCCAGCGCCCGGTCGAGGATCCACTCGCCCAGCTGACCGATGAGCCCGATGGTCTCGGCCGCCGCGACGATCTGCGGCGGCGGCATGTGGTGGCCGTCGTCCTGGAGGCGGAGCAGCGCTTCCACCCCGACGGTCTCACCCGCGGCGAGATCCACGATCGGCTGGTAGACGAGGGTCAGCTCGCCGGAGGCCATGGCGGTGCGCAACCGCCGCCCGACCTCGGCGTGGTTGCGGGCCGGGATGCTCATCTCCCCGTCGTACTGACGCCAGCGGCCCTTGCCGCCCGACTTGGCGGCGTACAGCGCCATGTCGGCCTGGCGCATCAGCAGACTGTCGTCCCCGCCCTCGCCGGCGTACGCCAGCCCGACGCTCGCCCGGCTTTCCAGCACCATGTCGTCGACCTCGACCGGCTCGGCCAGCAGGTCGGACAGGCGCTGGGCGACGTCCCGGGCGACCCCGACGTCGGAGCAGTCGCCGAGCACCACACCGAACTCGTCACCCCCGATACGCGCGGCCAGGTCGGCCGGGCCGATGACGGACTCGATCCGCCGGGCGCAGGTCACGAGGAGGTAGTCGCCGACGGGGTGGCCGTACATGTCGTTGACCAGCTTGAAGTCGTCGATGTCCAGGAGGATGACGGCGACGCCGGGCGTGCGTACCGCTTCGGCGAGGGCGTGCCGGAACAGCCGGGGATTGGCCAGCCCGGTGATCACGTCGTGGCTGGCCTGATGAGCGAGGTCGCGCCGCAGATCGCGTTCGGCGGTGACGTCGCGCAACGTGGTGACGACGCCGCACACTGTGGGATCCTCGGCGAGATCGCGCCGGTCCACCAGGACGGCCAGACTGCGGTCGGACCGGCGTACCTCGCCCTCTTCCGCCGCCACCGTGTCGGGCCAGCTGCCGCCGTCGGACCGCGCGACGAGATCGTCGAGGCCGCGGCCCACCACTTCGAAACCGAACAGCGCCTGCGCCGACGGAGTGGCGTACTCGATGATGCCGTCCCGGCTGATCAGGGTGACGTCGGTGCTGGTCTGCACGAGCGTGCGGAAGTATTGCTCGCGCTGCTCGGCGGCCAGCTTCTCCATGGTGCGGATGCGACTGAACGCGGACGCGGCCTGATCCGTGAGCGCCTGGAGGGTGAGCGACAGCTCGTCCAGCCGCGCGGACGGGCCGTCGAAGACCATCAGGCCCAGAGCGCAGGGCGGTTCGCCGCCCTGCAGGGTCAGCGTCACGCTGTCGGGGAACGGCGCGCCGGGCTCGCGGATCCGCGCGGTCGCGGTCGGGACCAACTGCCGGAGCGCGGCGGTCACCCCCGCCTCGATCTGCGGGCGGTCGGTGGCGAGCATCAGCGCCCGCGACGCCATCCGCAGGCTGCGCTCGCGCAGGGCCTTGTGCTGGTACGCCCGGGCGGACAGGAAGATCCGTGTGGTCATGACGAGGCCGATCGCGACCGCCGTGACCGCGATGGCGACGCCGGTCGTGACCGGGCCGGAAGTGGCCGCCACCAGCAGCATCGTCGGCGCGACCAGGAGTCCGATCGCCACCATCACCAGCCGGGCGCCGAGCTGATGACGGGCGTGCGTACGCGAGGCGACCTGGGCCATCGACGGCATCAACGCCGCTGCCCCGCTCGCGGCAAAGAAGATGGGGAAACCGAGATCGGCCAGGCCGCCCGGGGTCCACGTGCCGGAGATGATCTCGGTGCCGTAGACGTAGTCGGCGATCAGGAAGGCGATCAGCCCCACGCCGAGAACTCGGAGCGCCGCGTTGGCCCGCCAGGCCACCGCCACGAGGGCGGCGCTGGCGAGGACGGCGGCATATCCGACGTTTCCGGCAATCACGATTAACTTGGCATACCCAGTCAGGTGCAGGCTCACCACGGCCGGGCGTACCAAAGTGATCCACACGACCAGCGTCGCGGCGAGCCCGACCGCGATCGTGTCCAGGATGAGCATCAGATCAGTCGAGAGCGTACGCGGACGGCCCATCAGGATCAGGCCCAGCGCGAGCGGCACATAGGCGGACACGAACAACAGCTCGGGCAGTCCGGGGAAGGTACGCGCCGATCCCATGATGGCGTAGACCGCCTCGCCGAACGTGATCAGCAGAATGCCGGTGGCCAGCAGGACCCAGGCGAGCCAGCGATCGGTCCGATGACGGCACACGCCGACGAAGATCGCCCCCGCGCCGCCGAGGCCGATGGCGACGAGCGCGGTGCCCCGAAACGGAGGTATGAGGTAGTACGCGACGATCAGCCCGATCATCACGGTCGGATAGAGCACCTTCGTCCAGCGTTCGATCTTCAGACGCTAACCTGACGCCCGAGAGCGCGGCGGAGAATCGGTCTAACGTGCTGAGCGTCGCATCGGCGTATGCGGAATGCCGTCCTCGACGAACTCCGGGCCGGCGGCGGCGTACCCGAAGCGCTCGTAGAACCGGGTGAGATGGGACTGGGCGTCCAAGACGCTCGGCCGGTCGCCGACGATCGTCAACGCCCGCTCCATGAGCCGCCCGCCCAAGCCGCCGCCGCGCGCCTTCGGCGACGTGACGACCCGGCCGATCCGCAGCTCGTCGCCGTCGTCGAGGATCCGCAGGTAGCCGAGGATCTCGCCGGCCTCGTCGGCGGCCCACACGTGGACCGTCCCCGGTTCGGGATCGCGCCCGTCCACCTCGGCATAGGGACACTCCTGTTCCACCACGAAGACGTCGACCCGCAGCTTCAGCAGGCGATAGAGGGTGGCCGTGTCCAGCTCGGCGAACCGGGCGGACCGGAAGATCGTCTCCACGTCGCCATGGTAATCGCGACGCCAGTCGTCAATCGCGAGGCCAGTCGGCGAAGGCTGCGCGTACGGCGAGGGGGTCCGCTCCGTAGCGCCGGATCCGTTCGTCCGGACAGCAGTCGAGTTGGCGTACGCACGCCGCGTAGTCGTCGGCGGTGAGTGCCGGATCGACCGCGGTCACCAGCGCCAGCAGGTGATCTCGGTCGAACCGTCGCAAGAACGCCGCGACGTCGATGAAGTCCCGGACCTCGGCCCGGTTGACCATGGCGGCCACCTTGATCGCGGCGAGGTCCTCCAACGGGGTCACCGGCCCCGCGCCCAGGTCGACCGGCGGCAACGACCGCGGCTGTACGCCCAGCGACACCGGCATGGAGGCGCCGTCGTGACCGCTGACGGTCAGCTCGATGAGGATGTCGGCCAGGTCGTCGAACAGGTCGGTCTCGTCACCGACCTCCCACACGGAGAACCCAGCCTCGGCCAGCGCGTCCATCACCGCCTCGGCCGCCGGGCGCACCGACGAGTCGTCCACGGTGAACAGGTCCACGCCTTCGCTCGGCCGCTCGGTGACTCCGTACGCCAGCAGCGCCCGGCCGCCGCCGAGCGCGAACCCCCAGGGTGCGGCGGTGGTGAGGGCGATCCGCTCGATCGCCGCCTGCTCGGCGGGGGTCATGCACGTCTTCCGAACACGTGTTCCATTATGTGCCCGGGCAGACGCCGCCTCAACCCCCAGCAGATCAGGGATCTCGGTCGAATCATGAAGCAAGATTCGACCGAGATCCCTGATCCAGCGCCAAGGCGGGGCAGCGCCGAAGGGGCCGGTCAGTGAAGGCCGGCGGCCCGCAGCGAGATGGCCTGCAGGAAGATCTCGCCGATCTTCGCGGGGTCCTTGGCGGTGAACACGCCACCGCCGGTCACGTCGGTGACCTGCTTGAGCGGCGCGGCGTTCACCGACGGCCCGATGCCGATGATGATCACCTGGATGGGCCGCTTCGGATCGGCCAGCTGCTTGAGCTTGGCCAACAGGTCGGCGTGGGAGATGCCGTTGGCGTCGTCGTTGTCGCCGTCGGTCATCATCACGATCGAGTTCACCCGGCCGGGGTCCCAGTCGTGCTGCACCGTCTGGTACGCCGCGAGCAGCGTGTCGTAGAGGCCGGTGTCGCCGGTCTGCTTGGGCTGGATCGCCTCCAGCTTGGCCAGAAGCGACGTACGCTGCGTCGACAGCGGCCCGATCGGGATGAGCTGCCGGTAGTCCTTGGTGCCTTCCAGCTCGGTGGAGAAGGTCCAGAGCCCGACCGCCCACGAGTCGTCGAAGAGCCCGAGGCCCCGCCGGGCGGCTTCCAGGGTGACCTGCTCCCGGGTGGCGTTGCCCGCCGTCGGTACGCGCTCCAGCATCGAGCCGGAGACGTCGATGACGGCCAGCATCCGGGCCGGGAGGGTGACGGCGATCCAGGTGGACAGCGCCTTGTCGACCCCGGCCGCGACGGCGGCTCGCTGGGTCGCACTCGGCGGCGGAGTGACCTGCGGCGTCGGCGCGCCCTGCGGCAGGGTGAGCCCGGCGCTCGGCGTACCGTCCGGCAGGCGCAGCCCGGCACCGGCGAGCTTCGCCCGGAAGGCGTCCGACTGGAGGGCGTCGCGGATCTGCCCGGCGACCTGCTTGCGACCGGCGTCGGCGCCGGGCAGGACGGTGAGCGGATAGTCCAGCGCCAACGGTGCGGGGTCGAGGTAGAGCGCGGCGAGCTTCACCGGCGGCTTGGCCGCGTTGTACGCCAGCACGGCCTGCTCGGACATCGGAGCGGCGGACAGTCCGGAGGCGAGGGCGGCCGGCTCGGCCGACCGCGGGAACCGGGCGAGCACGTCCGACCGCAGCGCCGACCGGCCGGCCGACAGCGCCCGGAGGGCGGCCGTCGTGGCGGTCTGCCCGCCCGCCGACGTCGACGCCGCTTGACCGAGCGCCAGCAGACCGGACAGGGCGGCCGCGTCGCGGGCCGGTTCGGAGGTGCCGACGTGCAGCTTCGTGTCGGTCGTCATCTTCTGGAGCAGGGCCTGCCAGGTCAGCTTGGCGGTCGGCCAGCCCAGCGTCTTGGCGGTCGGCTCCGGCATGGCGATCACGACGGGGCTCCGCGCGATCGACACCGTGTCGGTCGCGGCGAGCGTGGGGGACGCGTTCGAGAGCCGGGCCAGCCAGGTCGAGGAGTCCGGGATCCAGATGTCGGGCGCCTTGGCGTCACCGTCGGGCTGCCCCACGCCGGCCAGCGTGACGTTGCGCTGGCCCGCGATGATCGCCGAGACGTCGGCCGGGTCGGTCGACGTCACCTCGGCCGACAGGCACAGGCCGCCGATCGTCTGGCGGACGATGTCGGCGATCTCCGGCGCGGCGGCGATCCGGATCGGCGTACCGGCTGGGTTGCAGTCGCTCGGGTCGTCACCGGTGAGCCGGACGGCGCCGTACGCACCGACGGCGACCACGGCGAGGACCGCCGTCGCGAGGGCGACGGCGCGGACGGGGCGTCGAGGTGGACGGTGTCGGCCTGGCACCGAACCAGTGTTGATGGCGAAAAGGCCTGCTGCCATAGCCGTTCGGTCGAAAGTTACCGGTCGGAAACATCGGTCTGCGGCCATGTTTACCAGCAGCAACGGCCTGATTACCCAGTCAGGCTGGCGAATCGGGCGAGCGTGCTGTAAGTTTCTGTACCGACCAGTCAGTTTAGTTTTTCTGGAGCGGCAGTGCCTTCTGCGGAGGTCCTCGACGACGCGGCGCCGAGCGATGAGGGACGCATCTACGCCGATCAAGAGGTGTCGCTCGGCGAAGAAGACGAGACTGAAGAGCCCGCGGTGCCCGCCCCGGTCCTGGCGGCCCGCGGGCTCGGTCATCAGATCCGCGGAGTCGGTCGGCAGCAGTCCGGGCTCGGTCGTCAGATCCGCCGGGAGACCGTGTTTCAGCCGTTCGACCTGGAGGTCTTTCCGGGCGAGCTGATCGTGCTCACCGGGGCGTCCGGCAGCGGCCGGACGGCCGCCCTGCTCTCGCTGACGGGGAACTTCCGGCACAACCAGGGCGTCGTGGAGCGGGCGCGGACCGCGCTCGGTCTCGTCCGGGGCGTACACGAGCCGGAGCCGATGCTGACCGCGCGGGAGCACCTCGACGAACGCCTCCGGTTGCTACGCCCGGTCGGACTGCCGACCCGGGTCCGCCGCGAGCGGCACCGGGCCGCGCTGGCAGAGGCCGAACGTCGCCTGCCGTTCGACGCGACCGCCAAGGCCCGGGACCTGAGCCCGCTCGACCGTCACCGGCTCATGATCGAGCTGGCCCGGCTCGCCGATCCGGCCGTGCTCGCCGTCGACGACGCCGACGTCCAGCTCACCCTCGACGAACAGCGCGACCTCGCCGACGCCCTGCGGGCCACCGGACTGGCCGCCGTCCTCACGGCGCGCGAAGCGACCGCGTACGCCCCCGATCGGATCGTGGAGATCACTCGATGAGTCCCGCTCGCTCCGAGCTGCGCCGCTTCGGCCGGCACCGGCTGACCCGCGCCGCGCTCGCGGTCCTGACCGTCGTCCCGCTGCTCTACGGCGCGCTCTACCTCGCCGCGTTCTGGGACCCCTACGGCAACCTCAAGCACATCCCGGTCGCGCTCGTCCAGGCCGATCGGCCCGCCACGACCAGCGACGGCGAGGTCGTCCACGCCGGGCGGGACCTCGCCGACGAACTGATCGACCGGCAGGTCTTCGGCTGGGTCCCGACCGACCGGGCCGACGCCGAGCGCGGTCTGGCCAGCGGCGAGTACCACCTGATCCTGGAGATCCCGGCCGACTTCTCCCAGGAACTCGCCGACGCGCCCGACCCGGGGCGTACCGCACAGGCGGGCCGCCTGCAGGTCACCAGTGACGACAGCACGAACTACCTCTCCGGGCTGCTGGCCCGCAGCGCGTTCAGCGAGATCCGGGCGGCCGCGGCGAGCAGCGCCGCCGCGAAGTACTTCGACCGGATGCTGCTCGGCTTCACCGACCTCAAGACGCGGACCGCCGAGGCCGCCGACGGCGCGGCCCAGCTCGCCGACGGCGCGGACGACGCCAGCACCGGTGCCGACAAGATCGCGACCGGTGCCGGGCAGGCCGAGGACGGCGCGGGACGACTGGCCGACGGCACGGCCACCGCCGCCGCCGGGTCGGCTCACCTGGCGTCCGGTTTGGACACTCTGGCGGCCGGCTCCGACCAGCTCGCCGACGGGACGGCACGGGCGGCGGCGGGCGGTCGCCAGCTCGCCGAGTTCGTGGACAAGGCGGCCAACGCCGCCGAACCGGTGCTCCGCGAGCACACCGACGACATCGCCGCCGCGGCGACGGCCATCGCGACCGGGGCCGACGTCATCGCCGATCACCTCGACGAGATACCGGCGATCGCCGACCGCGCCGTTGGGCGTACCACCGAGGTCGAACAGAAACTCGACGCGCTGGCCGCGGCGAACCCCGAGCTGGCCGACGACGCGGCTTTCCGGGCCGCCCGCCAAGCCGCCGCCGAGGCCGCGCAGACCGCTCGTGACCTGCGCGATCAGCTTGAGACCGCGGACCTCGACCGGCTCGCGGACCAGTTGCGCGCCGTCGCCACGCAGGCGCGTGCGGTGGCTCAGGCCGCGCCCACGCTCGCCGACCGCGTCGCCGCCGCCCGGACCCAGGTGGACCAGCTCGCCGCCGGCCTCAGCACGCTCGCGGAGGGCGCTTCTCGCCTGCAGACGGGTACGCACACCGCAGCGACCAGCGCTCACCAGTTGTCGAGCGGGCTTTACCGGCTCTCGTCGGGCGCCCGGCAACTGGACGGCGGCCTGGCCGAGCTCTCGACGGGTACGCGCAGCCTGGCCACCGGGCTGGCGACGCTGGACGCCGGGGCCGGGCGACTGGCGACCGGGCTCGCCGACGGTGCGACCCGAATCCCCGGCTACGACGCCGACGACCGGGCCGCCCGAGCGGGCGTGCTCGGCGATCCGGTGGCGCTGCAGCGCGAGACCCAGCACGCGGCCGCCACCTATGGCGTCGGGTTCGCGCCGTACTTCCTGGCCCTGGCGCTGTGGGTCGGCGCGATGCTCACCTACATGCTGCTGCGGCCGGTGACCCGGCGGCACGTGGTCTCCGGCGCTCCCGCCTGGCGCGTGGCGCTGGCCGGATACGTCCCGGCGGCGATCGTCGGCACCGCCCAGGCGGTCGTGCTCTACCTGGTCCTCCGGTACGCCCTCGGCCTCGTCCCAGTCCACCCCGCCGGCACACTGGGCCTGCTCGTCGCCACCTCGCTGACCTTCACCGCGATCCTGCAGATGCTGGGCGCGGTGCTCGGCACGCCCGGCCGTCTCGTCGCACTCGCCCTGCTCATGCTGCAACTGACCTCGTCCGGCGGCACCTATCCGGTGCAGACCTCACCGGGGTTCTTCCAGGCGCTGCACCCGTGGCTGCCCATGACCTACGTCATCAGTGCGCTCCGACGGCTGACCGTCGGCGGTTCGCTCACCGCCGTCTGGGTCGCGCTCGGTGTGCTGGCCGCGTTCGGGCTGGCGTGCTTCGCACTGACCGCGTACGCCGCCCACCGGTCGCGCCGCCTCACCCTCAACACCCTCCACCCCGTCCTCACCCTCTAACCCCACCCCACCCCGCCCCGCCCCGCCCCCACCCCGTTGTTTCCGCGCGATCCCACCCCGTTGTTTCCGCGCGATCATGAACTAACGGTCGTGATCAACCGGCGTGTCGTGTCCGTAGCACCCTGATCGACTCCGTGAGCGGGTGATCAACTTCAACGGGATGCGGGCATGTGAGACTGGGGACGTGGAACGGCGTACCCTCACCAACTCCGTCGACGGGCGGACCCGGCGACGCGACGCGACCCGGCTGAAGATCTTCGAGGCCGCCGTCGGGCTCATCGCCGAGCAGGGCTTCACGGCGACGACGGTCGACGAGATCGCCGAACGGGCCGGGGTCGCCAAGGGCACGGTGTTCTACAACTTCACTTCGAAGACGGCGCTCTACGAGGAGCTGCTGCGGTACGGCGTAGGACTGCTCGCGGAGGAGTCGCGTACCGCGATCGAGGGGCTGCCGCCGCGCGAGGCGATCACCGCACTCATCGGCGCGCAGCTGTCCTACATCCAGCGCTATCGAGCGTTCGCGCAACTGCTGCTGGCCGAGATGTGGCGGACCAACCGCGAATGGCAGCAGACCATCCTCCTCGTACGCGAACAAGCCATCAGCGTCATCGCCGAGGTGCTCGAAGCCGGGGTGGCGTCGGGGGACTTCCCGCCCGAACTGGATCCCCGGATCTCGGCGTCCGCCCTGTTCGGGGCCGGGCTCGTGGTCGCGCTCGACTGGCTGATCTTCTCGCCGGAGCGTCCGGTCGAGGAGGTTCAGGCCGGTCTCGTCGCGGTTCTGCGCAGCCGCCCGTCCCTCTAGCCGGGCGCGCCGCACCGTTCGGCCGATCCTGGCGCTCGGGAACCCGCGCATCCTAAGGAGACCGTGACTACGGGGGAGGCTGGATGCCCGAGTTCCCCTTCGGCTCGATCGTGCCGTTTCCGCGCGACGAGGTCTTCGAATATCTGGCCGATCCCCGGAACTGGCCGCTGCTGCAGCCGGAGATCGAGGCGGTCGACGACCTCGACGGCTGGGACAAGCCGGGTGGGCGATGCGTACTGCGTCTGCGGGGCGGCCGGACGCAGCACCATGAGCTGCTCGACTTCGACCAGCCTCGGCTGCTGCGGGAGGTCGCCCGGTCCGACGGGCTGCCCGAGATCGAGCACGAGCGGGTCCTCGCCGAACTCGCCGACGGCACCTGGCTGCAGAACTATGCCCGGTACGACCCGCGCCCCGGGATCGCCGGATTGTTCGACCGGACGGTGCTCGCCTGGGTGCTGCGCCGGCGCTATCAGCGGCTGTGGGCGGCCGCCGCGCAGCGCCTGACGGATTCGCTGGCCGCCCGCCAAACCAACCACTGACCGCTGACCGCCGACGCCGACCGGCCGGTCCGGCAGCGCCGCAGCCCTGACGGGACCCATGCAGATCACGGTTACGCATGCCTGCCGGCGCCGAAATGACCTGCGTAACCGTGATCTGCAGGAGAAGGGACCAGCGGTCAGAGGGCTGACCGCCGCCTCGCGCAAGGGCAGTGAAACCGCTTGCACGCTGCGGAAATAACACTCACCATGGCCCGGTGCTGCTGACGATCACGATGACGGGAACCCCGGCGACTCCGGGGACCGATCTCGGCTACCTCTTGGTCAAGCATCCGGATCGGGTGCATCGGTTCGATCTGCCGTGGGGCGAGGCGACGGTCTTGTTCCCGGAGGCCACGCCGCAGCGTTGCACGGCGGCTCTGCTCCTGGAGGTCGACCCGCAGGCGCTGGCGGAGACCCGGAAGGACGCGGCGGGGCAGCTCAACCGATACGTCAACGACCGGGCGTACGCGGCGTCCAGCCTGCTCGTCGCGGCGATGAACCGGGCTTTCCGGTCGGCCATGCGGGGCAGCACGAAGGACCGCCCGGAGCTGGCGGCGACCCCGGTCGACCTGGAGATCCGGGTGCCGGTGCTGCGCTGCAAGGGCGGTCCGGACGTCGCCGAGCGCCTGTTCGCGCCGCTGGGGTGGACCGTCGAAGCCTCGTCCATCCCGCTGGACGAGCAGCTGCCCGAGTGGGGCGCGAGCCGCTACGCCGATCTGCGCCTGACCGGCCGCGTACGCCTCGCGGACGCGCTCAACCACCTCTACGTGCTGCTGCCCGTGCTGGACGACGCCAAGCATTACTGGGTCGCGCCGGACGAGATCGAGAAGCTGTTGCGCGCCGGGGACGGCTGGCTGGCCGGGCACCCCGAACGCGGCCTGATCATTCGCCGCTACCTCGCGCACAGCCGCGCACTGAGCGAACGCGCGCTCCATCAGCTCGCGATCGACGAGCCCGATTCGGTCGAGCCGGAGAAGGCGGAGGTGGAGGAGAAGCGCAAGCCGCTCAACGCCCAGCGGCGGGCCGCGGTGCTGGCCGCGCTCGCGGAGACGGGCGCGACGAAGGTGCTCGACCTGGGCTGCGGTCCCGGCGCGCTCATCGGCGACCTGTTGCGGGACCGGCGGTACACGCAGATCGTCGGGGCCGACGTGTCTCCGGCGGTCCTCGACGTCGCCGCCCGCCGCATCCGGCTCGACCGGCTGCCGGACCGGCAGAAGGCCCGGATCAAGCTGATCCAGTCGGCGCTGACCTACCGCGACGACCGGCTGCGTGGCTACGACGCGGCCGTGCTCATGGAGGTCATCGAGCACGTGGACGAGGCCCGGCTGCCCGCGCTGGAGGACGCGGTGTTCGCGCACGCCCAGCCCGGCGCGGTCGTCGTGACCACGCCGAACGTGGAGTACAACGTGCGCTACGAGTCGCTGCCCGAGGGCCGGCACCGGCACGGCGACCACCGGTTCGAGTGGACCCGAAAGCAGTTCGCGGCGTGGGCCGGCGGTGTCTCGGAGCGCCACGGCTATCGCGTCGAGTTCCGCGGCGTCGGCGACGACGACCCCG
>JABFYB010000746.1 GCA_013361475.1 Hamadaea sp. | reverse complement strand
GATTGACCTTCCCGCTGCAGGAAGGTCTACCGTCGCTGCCATGCGGCTGTTCACGATCGGGCAGGCGGCGCGCCTGGCCGGCGTGACCGCCAAGGCGCTGCGACATTACGACGCCATCGGGCTCTTGCGCCCCGCGGTGGTCGATCCGGCGACCGGCTACCGCCGGTACGACCAGGATCAGGTCGACCAGGCCCGTCGCATCCGCCGGCTGCGCGCACTGGATCTTCCACTAGATGTCGTACGCCGACTGCTCGAGTCGGAGCCGGACGCCGTTCGGGAAGCACTCCGGGACCACCGTAAGCGGGTGGATGCGCGGATCACCCGGCTGCGCGGCGTACTGCACGCCATTGATCATGAACTGACCGACGGAGAACCGATGACGACCCCCGAGTACGCCGACGACCGGGATCAGCACCGGCATTGGGCGAAGACGCTGTTCAACGAGGTGTGGCGGTTGATGGAGAACGAAGACCGCTCCCCCGCCGACGACGCGCGGATGATCCACACGGCGCATGCGTCGGCGTACCACTGGTTGGAGGTCGGTGCGCCCGAGAACGTCGCGCGCAGCCACTGGCAGTGTTCGCGCGTCTACACCGTCGTCGGGCGGGCCGAGCCGGCCCTGTACCACGCCCATCTGGTGCTGGAGATCTGTCGCGACAACGGCATCGGGGACTGGGACTTGGCCTTCGCTTACGAGGCGCTGAGTCGTGCGTACACCTTGGCGGGAGACAAGGACCAGGCACGGACCTGGCTGGAGCGCGCGCGGCTGGCCGCCGACGACATCGCGGCCGACGACGACCGCGAGTTGCTGCTCGCGGACCTGGCGACGATCTCGCTGTAGCCAGTGGCCCAACCTGACGACTCGCGATTGGATCTGCCGAGTGGGCCACTCGGCCCGATACGGTCACAGCATGTCTTACCCACCGCAGCAGTACACCGCCGAAGTCCCCGCCGTCAGCGCCACCCTGCGCAGCGGCGACGCGCCCGTGGATCTGGCGATTGGGGTGCGGTCGAAGGTCAGTTACCTGGCCACCGGCGAAACCACCAACGGCATGTTCGGGCTCTACCGCTGGGATCTGCAGGCCGTGCCACGGCCCGACAGCCTGCCGGGCGGTCACTTCCACCGGACCATGGCCGAGTCGTTCTACATCCTGAACGGCACGGTGGCGCTGTATGACGGCGACAAGTGGGTCGACACGTCACCGGGCGACTACTTCTACGTGCCGCCGGGTGGCGTGCACTCGTTCTCGAACACGTCCGGCGAGCCGGCGTCGATGCTGATCTTGTTCGCGCCGGGTGGCCCACGCGAAGGCTACTTCGAGGAGCTGGCCGACATCGCGGCGACCGGCCGCGAGCTGACCCATGACGAGTGGGTGGCGCTGTGGGCGCGCCACGACCAGTACGAGGCGCCGATCACGACAGCGTGACGGTCGCCGTCGGCACGCCCTACGATCGCGATCATGGGAGACTGGACGCTGCGACCAGCCACGGCAGCCGACGTGGACGCCATCGCCGAGTTGCGGGCCGTAGTGATGCGGCCGGACCTGGAGCGGCTCGGGCGATATGACGAGCATCGCGTACGCCAGCGGCTGCGGGACCGGTTCGTCCCCGCCGACAACCGGGTCATCGAGGTCGGCGGCGGTTTCGCCGGAAGCGTCGCGCTGACCCCGGCTGAAGACGGTCACTGGCTGGAGAACTTCTACCTCGATCCTGCCCTGCAGGGTCGAGGTATCGGGTCGGCGGTGCTGGAGCAGGTGTTGTCGCAGTGTGACTTCCCGGTCCGGTTGCAGGTGCTGCAGGGAAGCCCGGCGCGACGGCTTTACGAACGGCACGGCTTCACCGCGTACGCCGAGGACGCGGTCGACGTGTGGATGATCCGCGAGCCGCGGTGAGGCGGACCCGACGCCGTGAAGACGCCGGGTCCCAGTCCCTCAGTGGCCGTGGCCTGCGACCTCGTTGTCCGCTCTCGCCGGCAGGAGGAACGCGGTGACGATCACGGCGATCGACAGCACCACGCCGACGATGAACGCCAGGCGCATCCCGTCGAGGTTGGCGGCCACGGCGCCGACGCCCTCCGCCTTGAGCGCATCGGCTCGCGCGCTCATCACCGTGATCACGAGCGCCGTGCCGAAGGCCGCCGCGACCTGCTGCAACGTGCCCAGGATCGAGCTGCCGTGGGAGTACAAGTGCGGGGGAACCGCGCCCAGCCCCAGGGTGAAGACCGGGGTGAAGGTGGCGGCCAGGCCCACCATCATCAGCGAGTGCAGGCCGAGGAGCTGCCAATACGGCATCGTCATCGAGACCTGGGTGAAGCCGGCGAGCGAGACGGTGATCGCGATCGCGCCGGGGATGACCAGCACCCGGCCGCCGAACCGGTCGAACAGCCGGCCGACGGTCGGGCCGAGCAGACCCATCGCCAGCCCACCCGGCATCACCAGCAACCCGGTCTGCAGCGCAGTGAGCTCACGGACGTTCTGCAGGTAGAGCGGCAGCAGGATCATCGAGCCGAGCATCGCCATGAAGGCGACCGACATCAGGGTCAGCCCGATCGTGTAGGTGCGGTGCTTCAGCGTCCGCAGGTCCATGAGCGGCGTGCCGGTCTTCTGCAGCGACAGCTGGCGCAGGACGAACACCGTGATCGCGGCCAGCCCGGCGCCCACGATCGCGGTGGCCAGTCCGACGTTGCCGCCCTGGAACCGGCTGAGCCCGTAGACGAGTCCGCCGAAGCCGAAGGCGGCCAGCCCCACGCTGACCCAGTCGATCGTGCTGACCTGCGGCTCGCCCACGTTCTTGAGCTGCCGCAAGCCGCCCCAGGTGATCAGGCCGGCGATGGGCAGCACCACGGCGAACAGCAGACGCCACGACCCGAAGTTCAGGATCACTCCGGCGATGGCCGGGCCCATCGCCGGCGCGACCGAGATGGCCAGGGTGACGTTGCCCATCACCTTGCCCCGGTTCTGCTCCGGCACCACATGCATGAGCGTCGTCATCAGCAGCGGCATCATCACCGCCGTGCCGGACGCCTGGATGATGCGGGCGCCCAGCAGCACCCCGAAGCTCGGTGCGACGATCGCCACCGCGGTGCCGAGCAGGAACAAACCCATCGCCGTGGCGTACGCGGTGCGGGTGGACACCCGCTGCAGGAACCAGCCGGTGATCGGGATGACCGCCGCCATGGTCAGCATGAACGCGGTCGACAGCCACTGGGCGGTCTGCTCGGTGATGGTCAACGCGCTCATCAACTTCGGAATCGCGTTGATCATGATCGTCTCATTCAGAATGACGACGAACGTGGCCAGCACGAGCAGCCGGATCACCGGCGGGGTGCGACCCGAGATCGCTGAGGTCGCGGACTCGACAGGTGTCTCAAGCTGCTGAACAGGCACAATACCTCGATCGGGGTCGTCGGAGAGAAGGTCGGCGGTGCGAACAATCGTTGCCATACCAAGACTGACTGATACCACCGACAAAACTCATCGCTCGGAATCCACATTCCAGCAAGTTCTTCCGGAATTCACGCTCGATGACCGACGAGCAGCTCGCCGAGGAGGGCCTGACGGGATTCCGGTGGTGGAGTCCGGCCGAGCTGCCGGAATCGTCCGCCGTGTTCTGGCCGCCGGAGTTCCCGGCTCTTCTGCGGACGCTACTCGCCGACGGTGTTCCGGCCTCACCTATCGCGATCGACGGGTGAGGCGTTCCTAACGCCAACCGCCTCTATCAGTCTTACGCCAGATCACTGGGGGTTCGACGAACCCGGTCGCCTGACGCGGAACGGGTGGTCGCCGCCGGCCGCCGCGGAACGGCAGCGCCGCCAGCACGCCGACGATGAAGCCGAGCACGTGCGCCAGGTACGCCACCTCTCCCCCGCCGGTGACGGCCAGCCCGGCCGAGTAGAGCCACTGCAGCACGAACCAGGTGCCGAGCACGATCCAGGCCGGCAGGCGCAACGGGATGAAGAACAGGATCGGCACCAGACTCCA
>JABFYB010000368.1 GCA_013361475.1 Hamadaea sp. | reverse complement strand
GTCGTCGCACCCGAACAGGACTTGATCAGCGTGCCGACGTTCGGCAGCCGCCAGCTGCATTTCGTCGACAACTATCTCGGCACGATGCCGCCCGGCGTCGATCGCACCGAAGGCGCGGACTGGTCACGCCGGCGTCGGCTGCGCGGCGAGTCGTGGGACGCCCACGGAATCGACCTGCAACCACCGGCGTCGAAGACGGCGGAGCCTGAGCTCTACATCCACGAGAACGGCGTACCGACCAATCAGCTCGACGTGACGAATCCGGAGGTGTTGCGGCGGGCCATCGCGTACGCCCGCGCCGAGCTGGCGGCCAAGCCCGAGCTGAAGGTGCTACGGATGGGCCCGGCCGACGGACACGGCTTCGGCGTCACCGATTGGGACGCCGGCAACTGGGACACCCTCGCCGGCCTGCCCAGCGTGACCGACCGGTACATCCGGTTCTTCAACCTCGTGCTGGACGATCTGCAGCGGGACTATCCCGACGTCGGGATCGCCTTCTTCTGCTACGACAACTACATGCTGCCACCGGTCCGGGTAGCGCCCAACCGCAAGATCATCCCGGCGATGGCGCCGATCAACGTCGACCGGTTGCACACCGCAGCCGAGCCAACCGGCCAGGAACGGCGCTACTACCTGCGCCTCGCCGATCGATGGCGAGCGATGGTCGATGGTTGGTCCTATCGGGGCTACCTGTTCAACCTGGCCGATCCCGGGCTGCCCTTCGTGCCGATCGCACCAGCGCGCGACGAGATCCCGCTCTACGTCCGGCATGAGTCACGTTACGGCTGCCGGATGGAGGTCTCGGCGAGCTGGGGTTACGACGCCCCGGCCTTCTACCTCGCCACCAAGCTGATGTGGGACGCGACCGCCGACCCCACGCCTGTGCTCGCGGAGTTCTGCGCCGCCGCGTACGGGCCGGCTGCCGCGCCAATGGCCGACTACTTCGACAAGATCGTTGAGACGGTGTCACGGGCGCCGATCATGACCGGCCGATGGCTGGCCCACGTCCGGATCTTCACGGCGGCGGACTTCGAGGCGCTCGATCTGCTGCTGTCCGACGCCGAACGCCGGGCAGCCGAGACCGGTGATCCGGGCATCGTCGATCGAGTCGCGGTGGCCCGGCTCGCGTTCCAGTTCGGATGGTCCATCTGGGACGCGTTGCGCTCCTGGCACGACGGCTCCTATGCGCGAGCCGCCGCCAGTCTGACCCAGGCGGAAAGCGACTTCGCCGCAGCAGTGGCCCACCAGCCCGTCGCGCTCTACCCCCAACGCCGCAACTTCCTGAACCTTATCGCACCGCCGATCCGGGCCGCCGCAGAACGGACCACCGGCGGCAAGGAGATCGTCTGGTCACTGCCGGACGAACTGCCCGCGATCCTGGACGACACCGACGACGGGCTTACCGACGAGCTGTACGCAGCCGACGTGCCCGACGCCGGCTGGCGGCCGCTCGCGACTCGGTCCCGTTCCGCCTCCGATCAAGGACTGAGCTACTTTCGCGGCGCCTACTGGTACCGCACCGCACTACCGATCACGGCCGCCTGGGCGCAGCGACGGCTGTCGCTCTGGCTGGGATCGGTGGACGAGTCGGTACGCGCCTGGGTCAACGGCAACGAGCTGCCGCTGATCACCGGATCCAAGTCGTTCCAGCCGTGGGAGTTCGACCTTCGCGGGAAACTGCGTTTCGACGGCACCGACCAGTTGGTTCTGCGAGTGGTCAATCGCAACCTCAACGAACTCGGCACCGGTGGCCTCGTCGGTCCCGCCTTCGTCTGGGCCGCAGAAGAGATCACACCGCTGTCCGCCCCACCGCCGATCGTCCGCCAGCCCAGCCGGCGTGACCTCAGCCAAGTGCCGTCGGCAGTGGTCGTGAACACCACCGGTTGGAACCAGCAACTCGCGGCACAATGGCGGGCCAAGATCGATCCAGTCGGCGACTGCGCCGAACTCGGCTTGTGGGAACGCCAGACTCCCACCACCAACCAGTGGCTGGATCTGCACACCGACCACTCCATCGCCGAGCAAGGCCTGGGCTACTACTCCGGTGGCCTGGTGTACCGGTTCGACGGCCGGCTGCCCAGCGAAGCTCGATCCGGTCGGCTGCAGGTGCCCAGCCGATCTCGGCTCGTGTCGGTGTGGCTGGACGACAAACCCCTGCCAGCCCTCGGCTCCAGCAACGACGTGCACACCTTCGCCCTGCCGTCCTATCCCAACCGAGCCGTCACCTTGGTGATCGCGACCCAGGACTCCCCGGGAGCGGGCGGCGGCGGCCTCCACGGACGCGTGACAGTCACAAGCGGCGATTGACCCCGCCCAGCGGACACGGATCGGCACCTGGATCTGCGGATCAGTCGATCCACGAGCATGCCGAACGCCGACCGTCTAAGCCGGGTCGAGGAACGGTCACAACGCGCCCGGTGGGATGAGCGGCCGCACAAGGTGGCGGGACCTTGCATGTCCGTGGCCGCCGACTAAGCGGCGGCCATGCGTACGGTCGGCGAGAGGCCCTACGACTACGGCGAGAAATCTGCTCCAGCACGGCAGCCACATGCATATCGGCGTGGGGGTCCACCCCGACAGTCACGATCCTAGACCGCCAGACAACGGAAAGTGATCATCTGACAATGCTTCGGTTTGACGGCCCACGTCACGGGTCATGAATGGTGGAGACCAAGGTCAACCGGGCATGATCGCTCGTTCACCGGAGAGGCCACTGGTTCGATCCCCGTATCGCCCACCAGAGAATCTGATCATGTAGGTGACCCGGACTTACACGGTTTACGGGATCATTTGATACGTCGCAGTGCGGGCGCTTGAAGCCGCGTTTCAGCTGCGACATGCGGACACCTACCTGCGCCCTCCACGCGGCGCACAATCGACCGCATAAGCACTTGGTCGCCGGGCACCTGTCGGACTGCCTGGCTTTTCACGGCGCCGAGACCATTCCCACTGGTTGGCAAGGGTCTGCACGCTGGTGTGGTGATGAGCTGGACCTTGCCGCGGCGTGCCCGCTGCCTATCCGGCGTCCAGTTCGGCAACGTCGGCGAGGTCGACGTCGCTCTGCCCGGGCCGCAACGCCGCCTCCAGCGGTCCTTTGTGTGCCTGCCCCACTATCGCCAGTACGCGCCGGCCCGGATGCAGCGCGGTGACCGCCCGAAGTCGGCCCGCCATCAGCAGATTCCGCGCACGCCACTCGCCCAGTAACCGGCGCGCCAACGGCGTACCCGAGCCGAAGAACAGCCCCGATTCAAGCTCTTCGGAGGCGGCCACACGTTCGGGCGTGTTGAGGCGACGCCACAGCGGCCACAAGTCGCCGTTGTCGAGTGCCTCATCCAGTTCGGCCTCGATACGCGCCACCCGCGGCTGAGCGCGCTCGGCGAGGCTCGTCATGAGATCGCTGTGATCGGTGTCGGAGACGTCCTGCCCGCCCGGACCCTCGCTGTGGTCATCGAACGGGTACAGCCGATCCAGTCCCAGGTGTCCAGCGGCCACACCGGCGATCCGCCAGACCTCGCTTCCTTTCGCCACCACCGCATCCAGCGCAGCGCGTACCTGCGCAGGCAAGTCCGACGCGGTCCGCGTGAGAAGCAGCGCGGTATACGGCTCGTACGCCGCGCACCACGCCAGCACCCGCTCGGTTGCCGACCGGCCGCGATCGGCACCGATCGCTCGGGCCTGCCACAGATCCCAGTCATGGTACGGACCAGCCGCTTCGGCGCAGGTTGCCGCCTCGGACAGCCCGCCCACCCGCATACCGGCGTACGGTCCGCGCAACCGCAGGTATGAATCAACCAAATCACCGGGCAGGACCTCAACGGCGATCGCGTCGGGGCGCCACTGCACTATCCGATCAACCACGCCGACCAGCGCCTCGTCCGGCTCGGGCACGCCACGGCGCCCCAGGTGCGTGACACCGAACACGACAAGCCTGGTATTGATCATGAACGCACCCTACCGACCCAACGCCATTCGCAAAGGTACTC
>JABFYB010000416.1 GCA_013361475.1 Hamadaea sp. | reverse complement strand
TGGAAACTCGCCATCGAGTACGACGGCGATCATCATCGCGAGCGAGCCACTCATCGGAAGGACATGGCTCGGCAGAACGAGATCTACGTCGAAGGCTGGACCGTCCTACGTTTCAACGCTTCCGATGTGCTTCGTTTTCCGGACAGAACGGTCGCGACGGTTCGGGCGATGCTGCTCCGGTTGGGCTGGCGCCCCTAATCCTCGTCGTGCGGTTCCCCAGTCCCCCCGTGAGTGGAACGTTTGGGGGCCCGGCCAACCTCCCCAACCCCCCAAACGCACCACCCACCAATCAGCATGGGGCATCTGAGACATACACGGGTGAACTCTTGAACCCGGCGAGGTTCGTTCGTAGCGAGATGCGGATCTGATTCGTGCTTTTGCAGTCCACGTACAACGGGTTGACATCGACAGTTGACTTCGATGACGGATCGATTCGGTACGTCACGTGTTCGCCGCAGACTTCGCTGCCGCTGGTACTCTGCCCCGTCCATTGGATGGCACAAATCCATACCTCGAACGCTCGCGGGCAGCCCTTAATGGACCAGTAAGCGGTGACGATGCCCCGGACAGTCGTCGTATCGCCGATCGACCCCGTCGGGGCGCAGGCAGGGCTGGTCGAAGGGCTGGGGGAGGGGCTTTTGGTGGTGGGTTTGGGGGTCGGCGACTTCGTCCGAGACCTCGTCGGACTCGGCGAAGCAGCCGTCGGTGACACTGACGCCGAGGGCGACGCCGACGGAGACGGCGACGGCGACTCGGAAGGAGACGCCGACGGCGAGTCCGAGACGACGATCGACGGGGATGAGGACGGTAGGGCTGAGGTGTTGGCGGCGTCGGTCGGGTTGAGGGCGACGCAGCCGCCGACTCCGCCGCCGACGACGACAACGGTGATGGTGCCGGCGACGAGGGCCTTCTTCACGCCGCTCGACAGCGAGCGGAGGCGATGTCCCACGCCGCGGCCGAGGGCGGAGTCCGCGACGGCGGTGCCGGACATCGAGGCGAGGGCGAGGGGGAAGAGCGCTGCGAGCAGGAGCGCTCGCCGGGCGAGTTTCTTCTTGCCCTCCTCTTCCCATTCGGGGCCGTATGCCGCTCCGGCGACCGCCTCCAACTCCCGAAGGAAGAGCGTCGCATTGCTGGGGCGCTGCGCCGGGTCCTTCGCGAGCCCGCGTCGCAGCAGTCCGCGTACCCCTTCGGGCGCATTGTCGACCGGGATGGGCGCGGACTCGTGCTGTCGGCGAAGCTGGGCCAGGTCGCCGGGCGCCCGGTAGGGCGGGGTGCCGGTGAGGCACTCGAAGAAGGTGGCGGTGGCCGCGTAGATGTCGGTCTGCGGGGTGGCCGTGCCGGCCGCCCACTGCTCGGGGGCCATGTAGCTGGGCGTGCCCGCGAGCGCGCCGGTGCGCCCGGCGCGGACGGCGATGCCGAAGTCGGCGAGTTTGCTCTGGCCTTGCGCGTCGACCAGCACGTTCTCGGGCTTGTAGTCACGGTGGACGATGCCGAGTTTGTGCGAGGCGGCCAGGCCGAGCAGCGAACCCTTGAGCACGACGAGCGCGGCTTCGGGCTCGGTCGGACCCTGTTCCCGGATGAGTTTGCGGAGGGCGACGCCGTTGACCAGTTCCATGACGATCGCCGCGCCGCCGGGATTCTCGACGTACTCGTAGAGCCGGGCGACATGGTCGTCCTGGACCTCGGCGAGGATGCGGGCCTCGGCCCGGAACTCGCGGAGGAAGGTCTCGTCGTTCTTCAGGTTGTCGGCGAGGTATTTGATCGCGACGGGAACTCCCGTCTGATCGTGGGTGGCGAGCACGACCAGTCCGGACGCGCCCCGTCCCAATTCCTGCACCGCCGTATATCCCGGCACTGACCAGGTCATGCCGTCGCCTCCCCAGGCTCGGTCAGCGAACGCTTTGCCGCCGTTCGCCGCACCAGTGTGGACACCTTCTTGTAGATGCGGAACCAGATCGGAAACATCAAGACAGCCAGACCGATCACGATCACGGGGATCGCGAAGCCGGCCGGGAGATACTTCTGCACCATTCCGTCGAGGCGCGTACGCCAGCTGAAGACGGCCATCACCATGAACGCCGTCATGCCGAGCACGGCGGTCATCCCGTACGCCGCCATGCCCCACTGCTTCAGCCCGGGACGCTTGCCGCCGCGCAGGTCGGCCCAGATCCCCTTGGTGAAGTAGGCCGAGGCCTCCTCCCGCAACCGCGGCATACGCAGCGCGTCGGACAACGCCTGGTAGCCGTCGAGCGGCATCAGCGGATTGAGGTTGTAGATCGTGTTCAGGTAAAGCGCGAAGGCGATCTGGAAGGCGATCCCGGAGACGATCGGATGCGGCACATACGCCGCTACGAGGGAGGCCGTGCCGGCGACCGCCGCAGTCGAGAGTGGACCTGACAACGTCACCACGATGCGAGACCAGCGCGTACCGAACCACATGTCGCTCGTGTCCACAAAGGCGAACGGCATGCCCATCATCAGCATGAAGCCGCCCCGCGTCACCTTGCGGCCATACGATTTCACGGCCATCGCGTGCGCACTCTCGTGGATCGCCAGCGCGATCAGGCAGACCGCCGCGACCACGATCGCGCCGGCCAGGCCCGCGCCGCCCACGTTGAAAAGCTCCTGCTTGCTCTGCGCGACGAAGAAGGCGTAGATGCCGCCCAGAATCACAAGCCACATCAAGAACACGCTTGTACGCGTGAAGAAGCGCCAGCCGAAAGCTCGGTACATCCGGCCGAACAGGGAGTCCAAGCCCTTCACCGACAGCTCCAGCCGGAGCAGCGCGCGGAAGATCGCCTGGCCGATCCGCTTCAGCAGCGGCGGCCGCTCCGGATCGCGTTGCCCGTAGAGCCCGCGGACGAGACCGATCGCGGCGAACGTCCGCAGCGTCTGCTCGATGCGTGGGAGGGCCAGCTCGCCGTACTTGTCGGCGTAGAGGAAGAGCAGGTCGCGTACGCTGTTCTCGCCGTCCAGGCTGTTCCACAGGAACGCGTCCCGGTCGTCGAGCTGAAGATATTGCCCCGTACGCGTATTGCTCAGCACCCACTGCTCGACCCCGCGACTGTCCGGGACCTGCTTGAGCGCCCAGCCCGACCGACGCCGGGGCACCGCCGACAACGGTTCGGTGGCGGTGGCCGCCTCCGGCTGGTGCCTCGACGCCGCGAGCATCGTGTACTCGGTGCCCTTGACCATCGTCTTGGAGCCGATAGCCGCGTTCCGCGGTTGTGCGAACCGGACCGGCACGTCCCCGAAGAGCAGCTCCATCTCGTCGTTCAGGGCGGCCCGATCGCCGTGGAGCGTACGCCCGCCGACGGTGGTGCCGTTGAACGAGTTGAGGTCCTCCAGGAGGAAGCCCTCCGGTCCCCGGGTGATCCGGGCGTGGTGCCGCGAGACGCTGGGATCGTCCAGGATCAGATCGTTGTCACTGGTACGCCCGATCGTCGTCACCGGACGCACCAACGGGTACGCCTGCCCGGCGTGGCGCAACTCCGGCGCCGCGAACTCGGCGACCTTGGCGCCTTTACGCAGCGTGCCGCAGTGCAGGCAGTACGGGTAGTCCCGGCGCAGGTGCACGTGACAGGCGTGGCAGAGCATCGGGGTGGCCCTTCTCGCGTCTCGCGGACTCGGTTCGCGCTTCGTTCTCGGCGCTGGATCAGGGTTCTGGGTCGAATCTTGAGTCAAGATTCGACCGGGAACCCTGATCCAGCGGGGGCGGGGTGGGGGCCGGCCGGGGCGAGCACGGGGGAGACTCGGCCCCGGCCGGCGTACTCGGCGGAGCGGTGCTCTCCGCGAGTCGGTGCTAAGCGTTCGGTTGCGTCTTGTCCTCGTCGTCGTCCTTGCCGGCGAACTTCGCGCCGGCGATGCCGCCCGCGATTCCACCGACCACGACCCCGGCGACCACGCCGCCGGCGCCCACTGCCAGCTCGGTCATGCCGATGCCGCCGTCGTCGGCCGCGCCGCCGCCCTGGGCGCCGCCCGCCTGACCGCCGCCCTGGCCGCC
>JABFYB010000057.1 GCA_013361475.1 Hamadaea sp. | reverse complement strand
GGGCGACCGGCCGGCCCGGGGCGCTGCGGCGGCGTCTGCCGCTGCACCGGCCCGCTCTCCAGCGCCAGCGGCTGGGCGAACGGCGATCGCGGCGGCGTCTGGGCCGGCTGTGGCTGCGGGGTGACGGGTCGGCTCGGGGCCTGGCCCCGGCCGGAGAGCGCCCGCGGCACGAGCACCGACTGCGGCAGCGTCACGTCGGCGATGGTGCCCCGGTCGGTGGCCGGCCGCAGCTCGGTCTTGACGCCGTGGCGGGCGGCGAGCCGCGCGACCACGACGAGGCCCATCATCCGGGAGACCGCCACGTCGACCATGGGCGGCGTCGCGAGCCGCTCGTTGATGTCGGCCAGCATCTCGTTGGAGATGCCGATGCCCTGGTCCTCGACGTAGAGGACGGCGCGGTCGCCGACCCGCCGCGCCTCGACCATGACGATCGAGTCCGGCGGCGAGAACGCGGTCGCGTTGTCGAACAGCTCGGCGACGAGGTGGACGAGGTCGTTGACGGCGTGCGAGGCGACCTCGATGTCCCGGTCGACCGTGCCGAACTCGATGCGGGTGTAGTGCTCGACCTCGGACTGCGCGGCGCGGAGCACATCCACGAGGGACGCCGGGTCGCGCTGGACCCGGGTCGAGTCGGCGCCGGCGAGCACCAGGAGGTTCTCGTCGTTGCGGCGCATTCGGGTGGCCAGGTGGTCGAGCTGGAACAGCTCGGCCAGCCGGTCCGGGTCCTCCTCGCCGCGTTCGAGCCGGTCGAGGTGGCCGATGAGCCGGTCGACCAGGATCTGCGAACGACGCGCCAGGTTGACGAACATCGTCGCGACCGAGGACCGCAGGGCGGCCTGCTCGGCCGCGGTACGCACGGCTTCCAGGTGGACGGCGTTGAACGCCTCGGTCACCTGCCCGAACTCGTCGGAGCTTCGGACCGGCAGCGGATCGGCGATCTGGGTCGCGACCTGGGCCGGGGACAGCTGCGCGGAGATCGAGGGGTCCCGCAGCCGGGCGACCGCCTGGGGCAGCCCGTACTGGGCGACGTTCAGCGCGCCGTGGCGGAGTTCGCGCAGCGAGCGGGCCATCGAGCGGGCGACGAGCCAGGCGAACAGAATCGCCAGGATGAGCGCGCCGAGCAGCAGACCGGTCTGGACGAGGACCTGCCGGGTGACGTTGTCACGCACGCGGGTCGCCTCGGCCGCCGCGTCGGCGTCGACCTTCTCCTCGACCTTGCGGACGAGGTCGGCCGCCTCCGAGTGCGACTGGTCCCAGTTCTGGGCGGTGAACGCCAGGGTGGACATCTGGGTCGAGCTCATCGATTCGATCAGCCCCTGGTCGAGGCTGACCTCACGGAACGCCCGGCCGCTGGTGCGCGTGGTCCAGACTTCGAACTCATCGGCCGTCGCGAGCAGCTTGAAGGCGTTGAACGCCTGCTCGGAGCCCATCAGGGTGGCGATGTAGTCGTCTTTCCACTGGGTCGTCATGTTGCCGCTGGCGAACGCGTTGAGAATGACGATCCGCTTCTGCGCCTGATATTCCTTGTACTTCGCGAGCTGCGCGCCGGCCTGCATGCGCTCGGACAGCGCGGTGTCGCCGGCCAGCCGGGCGGTGTAGTCCCGCAGCTGGTTCAGGTCACCGATGATCGAGCTGTAGGTGGACGCGACGTCACTCGACACGGACTTGGCGTTCTTCGTGCTGTCCCGGACCGGGCCCAGCGCCTGCAGACCCTGGGTGACATTCTCCAGCGTCGCGGTGAACTTGGCCGGCAGACCGTCGGTCGACAGCGACTGCACCTGCTGGAGATAGTCGTCCTTGGCCTTGTCCGTCGCCGAGATGACCTGGTCGAGCGCGCTCAACGCGGTCTGGCGGGCGGCCTTGTCGGTGCCGGCGCCCAGCGCCATGACCGCCTTGGCCCGCTCCTCCTGCAGCTCGTGGGTGAGTTCCCCGGCCTCGGTGTTGAGGTTGGCGAAGGTACGCGCGCGGTCCGCCAGCTCGACCGTATCCATCTGGCCGACGAGACCGTTGACACCGACGACGATGGTGGCCAGCGTGGGCACAACCATGATGAGACCCAGTTTGGCCCAGATGGGCATGTCCCGGAGTCGACCCGCCGGTCGACGGAGACGCGAAAGGACCGAACTCTCCGATCCTGGCCGCTTGCTCACGTCACCGTCCTTCCCACAACGGGCCGCCTTCGGCCCGCAGCGCTCGCTGGCCCCGCACACGCTACCCACAGTCGTGGGCGATCCGCCACGCCGTTGCTCAGCAATCAACTGCCGACCGCGTTAAGGCCGGACCCCCGAGATTCCATCACGTTGGGCGATAAAGCAAAAGGCCAGCCTGCCCCAGTTCCCACAACTGGGGAGAAACATCAGGACACTTGGGTAATACCGCGCTGGCGACATCCCACCAAAAGTCACTGACGGTGACTACGCGGTTCCGATCAGCTTCGCGTACGCCGGCTTGATGACGTCGTTGATGATGGCCAGCCGCTCGTCGAACGGGATGAACGCGCTCTTCATCGCGTTGATGGTGAACCACTGCAGCTCCGGCCAGCCGTAGCCGAAGGCCTCCACCAGCAGCGCCATCTCCCGGCTCATCGACGTGCCGCTCATGAGCCGGTTGTCGGTATTGACGGTGACCCGGAAGCGCAAATCCCGCAGGAGGCCGATCGGGTGCTCGGCGATCGACGCGGCGGCGCCGGTCTGCACGTTCGAGGATGGACAGAGTTCCAGCGGAATCCGCTTATCCCGGACATAAGCCGCCAAGCGCCCGAGCTGCCGGCGTCCGTGTTCTCCCGTGATGTCGTCGACGATCCGCACCCCGTGCCCGAGCCGGTCGGCGCCGCACCACTGAATGGCCTGCCAGATGGAGGGCAGGCCGAAGGCCTCGCCGGCGTGGATGGTGAAGTGAAAATTCTCACGCTGTAGATATTCGAAAGCATCGAGGTGACGGGTGGGCGGGTAGCCCGCCTCGGCGCCGGCGATGTCGAAGCCGACCACCCCGGCGTCCCGGTAGGCCACTGCCAGCTCGGCGATCTCCATCGACCGGGCGGCGTGCCGCATCGCCGTCAGCAGGCAGCCGATCCGGATGGTCCGGTCCTGCGCGGCGGCCTGCGCGGTGCCCTCGGCGAACCCCTCCAGCACCGCCTCGACCACCTCGGCCAGCGTCAGCCCGTTCTCCAGGTGCTGCTCGGGGGCGTACCGGACCTCGGCGTAGACCACGCCGTCCAGGGCCAGGTCGAGGGCGCACTCGGCGGCCACCCGGCGCAGTGCCGCCTTGGTCTGCATGACCGCCACGGTGTGCCCGAAGGTCTCCAGGTAGCGCTCCAGCGAACCGGAGTCGGCGGCGGCGGAGAACCAGCGCCCGAGCGCGTCCGGATCGGTCTCCGGCAGCTCGTGGCCGATCTCGGCGGCCAGCTCGACGATGGTCGCGGGACGCAGGCCGCCGTCGAGGTGGTCGTGGAGCAGGGCCTTCGGGGCGTTGACGAGCTCGGCGTAGCTGGGTGCGACCATGTGATGACGATATCGGAGCGCCGGGGAACATTCGTGTGAGCCGCCAGGAGTTCAGCATGACCACATCCGTTCTGGCCGCGCTGCGCTGCCCCGTCTGCCAGGAGTCGCTCCAGCCCGCCGACGGCTCGCTGCGCTGCCCGCGCGGCCACAGCTTCGACCGCGCCCGGCAGGGCTACGTCCACCTCGGCGCGGGGCGCAAGCTGCCCGAGGGAGACACGGCCGAGATGGTCGCCGCCCGGTCCGCGTTCCTCCAGGCCGGTCACTACCAAGGGGTACGCACAGCGGTGGCGCGCCTCGTTCCCCCGTCGGCGACGCTGATCGCCGACATCGGCGCGGGCACCGGTTACTACCTGGCCGGGGCGCTGGACGCCGCTCCGGAGGCCGCCGGGATCGCCCTTGACGTGGCCAAACCCGCGTTGCGCCGGGCGGCTCGCGTACATCCCCGGGCCGAAGCCGTGCTCGCCGACGTGTGGGCCGGGCTGCCGCTGGCCGACGGGTGCCTCGACGTCCTGCTGAACGTCTTCGCGCCCC
The DNA here is from genome assembly GCA_013361475.1 of Hamadaea sp. GTDB lineage: Bacteria > Actinomycetota > Actinomycetes > Mycobacteriales > Micromonosporaceae > Hamadaea. The sequence goes on along the minus strand of JABFYB010000057.1, from coordinate 12,462 downwards.
GCAACGGGGCGGAGTTCCGCCGTGTCCTGCGCCCGGAGGGCCGCCTGGTGGTCGTCACGCCGCTGCCGCGGCACCTCGCCGAGCTGCGGGACCGCTACGGCCTGCTCGACGTCGACCCGGACAAGGCCGAGCGGCTGGCCGCCACCCTGCGGGAGTTCGACCTGGTCGAGGCGGAGGAGCTGACGTTCTCGCTCCAGCTGACCCCAGAAGAGGTACGCGCCCTGGTCGGCATGGGTCCCAACGCCTTCCACTCGGCCGCACCGGACGCCGACGCCGTCACCACGGTCACCGCCGCCGTCCGCGTCGCCGCCTACCGCCCCCGCTGACCAGCCCGCCGACAGTTACCCGCTGGATCGTCACGCCGCTGGTTACCCGCTGGATCAGGGTTCGCGGTCGAATCTTGTCCCAAGATTCGACCCGGAACCCTGATCCAGCGCCGAGCAGTCAGGTGGAGAGGTCGATCTCTTCCCAGCCGCCGGGCGGATCCTGATAGGGCCCCGAGAACACGACCGCCCATTCCAGGCCCCACCGGCGCTGGCCGATCGCCGCCGACCCCAGTACGCCCGGCCGGTCGCCGCCGGCGGCCTCCACCGCGAGGAACGCCCAGTCGAGGCAGTAATAGAGGTCGAGGACGGCCGCCACCAACTCCGTCTCGCGGGGGGCGGGCAGCATCCGGGCGCGCCAATGCGCGAAGGATTCTCCGGCGGCGAAGTCGGGCAGCAGCGGACCGTGCGGGTCGGGCGGGTTGGTCGGGTCGAGCCGGCGGCTCAGCCCGAGTACCCAGGTCAACGCGGCTAGCGCGTCCAGGTGAAGGGCGAACGCGTGATGGTCGCCCACACCACCCTTGATGAAGTCGAACTCGAAGTCGGTGACCTCGTCGTTGAGCCGGTTCTCGTCCAGCCAGGCGAGCGCGATCTCGGGCGGCATCCCGAAACAGCGTTCCAGGATGACGGCGAGGACCGCGGCGCGGGCCTCGATCTCCCGGGTGGGCCGCAGCGACACGAGGTCACCCGGTTCCCACACGAACGGGAACGTCTCCGGCGGCAGCGGCAGGCCCAGTCGTTGCAGTTCGGCAAGGTTGGCGAGGCGGGTGGCCACCGGGTCAGGCGCGAGGACTTCGGCCACAGCCCTACGCTACCCGGTCGAGCACGAGCGGCTGGGCGGCGACGGCGTCGCCGGAGAAGGTGAACGCGCCGGTCGCGTCGGCCAACGCGGCCGGGATGCGGGCCGGGTCGTCGGCGCGCAGTTCACACAGCACGTCTCCGGCGTTCACCCGGTCGCCCGGCTTGACCTTGAGCAGGACGCCGGCTCCGGCGCTCACCGGGTCCTCCTTGCGCGCCCGGCCCGCGCCGAGCCGCCACGCTGCCAGGCCGACGCCCATCGCGTCCACGCCCGCCACGTATCCGGCCTGCGGTGCGCGTACCACTTCGACCTCATGGGCCTGCGCGAGCGGTGCGTCGGGGTCGCCGCCCTGGGCCGCGATCATCTCCCGCCATTTGTCCATGGCACGGCCGTCGCGCAGCGCGGCGGCCGGGTCGGCGTCGATGCCCACGGTCGCGAGCATCTCGCGGGCCAGCGCGAGGGTCAGCTCGACGACGTCGGCCGGGCCGCCGCCGGCGAGCACCTCGAGCGACTCCTCGACCTCGACCGCGTTGCCGACGGCCAGGCCGAGCGGCGTGCTCATGTCCGTGAGCAGCGCGACCGTGGTGACTCCGTGGGCCTTGCCCAGCTGGACCATCGTGTGGGCCAGCTCGCGGGCGCCGTCCACCGACTTCATGAACGCGCCCGAACCGACCTTCACGTCCAGGACCAGGGCGGACGTGCCCTCTGCGATCTTCTTGCTCATGATCGAGCTGGCGATCAGCGGAATGGCCTCGACGGTGCCGGTGACGTCACGGAGCGCGTAGAGCTTGCGGTCGGCCGGGGCGAGCCCCTCGCCGGCCTGGCAGATCACCGCGCCGACCTGGCCGAGTTGTGCGATGAACTCCTCGTTGGACAGCGCGGCCCGCCACCCTGGGATCGATTCCAGCTTGTCCAGCGTGCCGCCGGTGTGGCCGAGACCGCGCCCGGACAGCTGCGGCACGGCCGCGCCGAGCGACGCGACCAGCGGCGTCAACGGCAGCGTGATCTTGTCGCCGACACCGCCGGTGGAGTGCTTGTCGACGGTGGGCCGGGGCACGCTCGACAGGTCGAGCCGCTCCCCCGACGCGATCATCGCGGCCGTCCACCGGGCGATCTCCCCCGGCGTCATGCCTCGCAGCAGGATCGCCATGGCCAACGCGGACATCTGCTCGTCCGCGACGACCCCCTTCGTGTACGCGTCGACGACCCAGTCGATCTGCTCATCGCTGAGTACGCCGCCGTCCCGCTTGGCGCGGATCACGTCGACTGCGGCGAATCCCATGGTGGTGCCTCTCTTACTGCGCTTCCCCGTTGATCATGGAGTTAACGGTGGTCTCGACGGTGTGTCACGACCGGAAACTCCATGATCAACGGGACTTACAGGTAGTCCGGGCCGAACGCGCCCGGCAGCAGAGCGCCGACGGTGGTATGCCCGTCAGCCGTCTCCACCTGGCACTCCGGCCCGCCGTGCTCGAACAGCAGCTGCCGGCAGCGCCCGCAGGGCGTCAACGGTTCCCCGTCGCGGTCGACGCAGGAGACCGCCACCAGCCGCCCGCCGCCGCTGCGGATCAGGTCGCTGACCATCCCGCACTCGGCGCACAGGGTCAGCCCGTACGAGGCGTTCTCCACATTGCAGCCGCTGACGACTCGACCGTCCTCGACCAGGCCCGCGACGCCGACCGGGAACTTCGAATACGGGGCGTACGCCCGATGCATCGCCTCGACGGCGACCTTCCGGAGCGTTCCCCAGTCGATTCCAGTCATCAATGACCCTTCTCGTACGGCTTGCCGTCGGCGGCCGGCGCGCGTACCCGGCCGACCAGTCCGGCGACCGCGAAGATGGTCGCGATGTAGGGCAGCATGTTCAGGAAGTCGCTCGGGATCGGCGTCGCGATGGAGCCCAGCGTGGTCGCCAGCGCACCGGCGAAGCCGAAGAAGAGCGAGGCGAACAGGGCGCCGATCGGCTGCCACCGGCCGAAGATCATGGCCGCCAGCGCGATGAAGCCCGCACCGCCGGTCAGGTTCTTCGTGAAGCTCGTCGCCGAGACCATCGAGAAGTACGCCCCGCCGAACCCGGCGACCGCGCCGGCGATCAGCACGTTCGTGTAGCGCAGCCCCAGGACGCGTACGCCCAGCGTGTCGGCCGCCTTCGGGTGCTCGCCGACGGCCCGGGTCCGCAGCCCCCACCGGGTGCGGTAGAGGGCGATCGTGACCACGGCGACCAGCACCATCGCGGCGTACGTGAGGATCGTGCCCTGGAAGAGCGCCGGTCCGATGATCGGGATCTTGGACAGCAGCGGGATGTCCCACTCGGGCAGCCGCGGCGGCGAGTTGTACGCCCGGGTGTCCGACCGCATGATCTGCTCGTACAGGTAGCCGGTGATGCCGAGGGCGAACGTGTTGAGCACGATGCCGATGACCACCTGGTCCACCAGGTATCGGATGGCGAACACCGCGAGCAGCGCCGAGATGATCACACCGCCGACCGCCGCCGCGAGCAGGCCGACCCAGTAGCTGCCCGCGACCGAGCCGAGGAACGCCCCGAGGAAGGCCCCGGTGAGCAGCTGGCCCTCGATCGCGACGTTGACGACGCCGGTGCGCTCGCACAGGACGCCGCCGATCGACCCGAAGATCAGCGGCAGCGCCGCGAGCACGGTCAGCTGGGCGAGCGAACCCAGCGGGATGGTGTCGCCGTTGGCCGCCTGCGACACCTGCCAGCACAGCGACGAGACGACGAACGCCCCGAGCGAGACGCCGACCCACAGGCCGTAGCGCTTCTGGGTAAGCATCAGGGCCAGCCCGGCACCGAGCGCGATGAGCCCGAACAGGATCGCCCCGAGCTTGCCCGGGATCGGGATGTTCGCTCCGGAGGTGGTCGTCCCCAGGGCGAAATGAACCGTCTTGCTGCTGGCCAGAATGCCGAAGACGACGGTCGCGATCAGGCCGAGCCCGGCCAGGACCGCGCCGGTCTTGCGCGCGCGGTTCCAGGTCGCCTCCGGCGCGACCAGCACGACGTCCGCAGTAGACGCGGTCATGCTCACCCCTTCGCCAGTCCGACGGTGGCCGCCGCCGAGGGCGAGCGGCGCAGCTTGAAGATCGCCCGTACGAGCAGCGGCGCCGCCACGAAGATCACGATCAGCGCCTGGATGACGCCGACGATCTCGTTGGAGATGCCGGGGATGTTCACCGTGGTGCCGTCGGCGTGGGTGGCCACCCCGCCGGTCTGCATCTTGCTACCGCCCGCGGTCAGCGCGCCGTAGAGCAGACCGGCCGCCACGACACCCCACGGTTTCACCCGGCCGAGCAGTGCGACCAGGATGCCGTTGAAGCCGACCTGGCCCATCATGTCGACGGTCAGCGCGCCGGCCGTGCCGACGGCGATCGAGGTGCCGCCGAGGCCGGCGAGCGCACCCGAGATGGCCATCGTCAGGGCCAGCGTGGCGCCGACCTTCATACCCGCAGTCTTGGCGGCGTCCGGGTTGTAGCCGACCGCCCGCAGCTCGAAGCCGAACGTGCCCCGCCGCAGCAGCCAGGAGATCGCCCAGGCGGCCAGCACGGCCAGCACGATCGCCAGGTTGGCCCGCAGACCGGTGTCCGACGCCGTCGTTCCGAAGATCTTGGGGAACATCGAGTCGGGCGGGATCGGCTTGCTGATCGCGTCGCTCCGCGCCGGGTTCTTCACCCAGGGCTGGATGATGTACCAGCTCATGAAGTACAGCGCGACGTAGTTCAGCATGATGGTCAAGATGACCTCGTGCGCCCCCGTACGCGCCTTGAGCAGGCCGACGAGCCCGCCGTAGAGGAAACCGGCCAGCGCACCGGCGATGATCGCCGCGATCCAGCCGAACGGGGACGCCCAGCCGAGGGCGAACCCGGCGGTGCCACCCGCGAGCGCGCCCATGATCGCCTGGCCCTGGCCACCGATGTTGAACAGGCCGGCCCGGAACGGGAGCGCGACCGCCAGACCGGTGAAGATCAGCGGGGCGGCGGCGGTGAGCGTCTCCGAGATCGGGTAGAGCACCCGCTGCCAGGTGACCCCGTCCATCCCGTACACCCAGCGGCTGAACGTGTCGGGGTCGACGATGGAGCCCTTGAAGAGGTTGCCGAACGAGACGCTGAGCAGGTCCCAGGTCGCCTGAAGCGTGGTGCCCGGCTGATAGAAGAAGTACGCCCACTGCTGCCGCGTGTTCGCGTCACCGAGGACCATAAGGACCGCCGCGACGACACCCGCGAGCACGATGGCGAGCAGCGTCACCGTGAAGCTGTTGTCGGCCCACAGCTCCTTCAGGAAGGCCTGACCCAGGCTGGGCTTGCCGCCCTTGGACGGCGTGACCGGCTGGCCGGCCTGAGCCTCCGCCTGCGCCGCACTCGGCACCGGCGTCGGGGTGACCGGGATGGCCTGACCGCCGCCGGTCTCCGGCCCACTGTCAGCCCCGCCCCCCGGCTCCACCGGTGGATCTTGCTCGCTCATGCGATCACCGTCCTGCGGCCGGCGACCGCCTGAGTACAACTGAGCTTGCTGATGATCAGCCTGCGGCTGTTCATACGATCACCGTCCTGCGGCCGGCGACCGCCTGAGTAAGACTGAGCTTGCTGATGATCAGCCTGCGGCTGTTCATGCCCCTGCCTCCGGGGTCTCGGTCTGGGTGACGCCGGCCATCAGCAGGCCGATCTGGTCACGCGGGATGTCCGGCGAGACGACGGCGAGCACCTGGCCCCGGTACATCACGGCCACCCGGTCGGACAGCGAGAGCACCTCGTCCAGCTCGCTGGAGACCACGAGGACGGCCGTGCCCCCGTCGCGCTCGGCGATGATCTGCTTGTGGATGAACTCGATCGAGCCCACGTCCACGCCTCGGGTCGGCTGCGACGCCACCAGCAGCTTGAGGTCGCGGGAGATCTCCCGGGCGACGATCACCTTCTGCTGGTTGCCGCCGGACAGCGTGCCCACCGAGTAGTCGGCGGAGCGCGTACGGATGTCGAAGTGCTCGATCCGCTCCTTGGCGCCCTCGTCGATCTTGCCGGGATTGAGGGAGAACTTGGAGCCGAACGGCTTCTGGTTGTAGGTGTCCAGGACGAGGTTCTCGGCGACCGAGAACTCCCGGACCAGGCCGTCGACTCCACGGTCCTCGGGGATGTAGCCGACTCCGGCGTCCAGCGTCTCCCGGGTCTTCCACGAGTTGATGACCTGCCCGTTGAGCGAGATCTTGCCGGAGGCCACCGGGCGCAGACCCATGATCGCCTCGACCAGCTCGGTCTGCCCATTGCCCTGGACGCCGGCCACGCCGAGCACTTCGCCCGCGCGTACCTCCAAGGAGACCCCGGCGACCGCCTGCAGACCGCGGTCGTCGGCGACGACGAGGTCCTCGACGGCCAGGACCGGCTCGCCGGGCTGGGCCACGTCCTTCTCGACGCGCAACAGCACGTCGCGGCCGACCATCAGCTCGGCCAGCTCGGACTCGGGTGCGGACGGCGGGGCGGTCCCCACCGTCTTGCCGCGGCGGATGACGGTGATGCGGTCGGCGACCGCCTTCACCTCGCGCAGCTTGTGGGTGATGAAGACGATGGACTTGCCGGCGCGCTTGAGCCCGCGCATGACCTCGAGCAGCTCGTCGGTCTCCTGCGGGGTGAGCACGGCGGTCGGCTCGTCGAGGATGAGCAGGTCGACGTCGCGGGTCAGCGCCTTCACGATCTCCACCCGCTGCTGTACGCCGATCGGCAGGTCCTCCACGACGGCATCCGGATCGACCGGCAGACCGTACTGCTTGGAGACATCGACGACGAGTTTGCGGGCCTTCTCGTGGTCGAGGAAGCCGCCCTTGACGAGTTCCGCGCCGAGCATGATGTTGTCGGCCACGGTGAACACCGGGACGAGCATGAAGTGCTGGTGCACCATGCCGATGCCGGCCGCGATGGCGTCGCTCGGGCCCTTGATCTTGACGGGCTTGTCGTCGACCAGGATCTCGCCCTCGTCCGGCTGGAGCAGCCCGTAGAGGACGTTCATGAGGGTCGACTTGCCGGCGCCGTTCTCGCCGAGCAGGGCGTGGATCTCGCCCGGCTCCACAGTCAGGCTGATCTGGTCGTTCGCGACGAGGCCACCGAAGCGCTTGGTGATGCCGCGCAGTTCGAGTCTCAGCGGGACCTCCTCGGTCAGGGCCGTCCTTGTGACCTTTTTTCTTCTTAGACCACCTGTGCGCGAAGATTCTTCAGCACGCGGGCGGTCTTTTGTAGCAGACGTTCGTCCACGAAAGCCCACCGGCCGCCGCGCCTGTCGCGCAGAACGCGCAGGCGGGCGGCCGGCTAGGACCGGCCGTTCGCGGGTTATCTACCCCCTAGCGGGATGATCTCACCCGCGAACGCCCTTAGTGGAAGAACAGGTCACTTCGGCTGAGCCGGCGAGGTGACCGTGATCTTGCCGGAGATGATGTCCGCCTTCAGCTGCTCGATCTCGGCCTTCAGACCGGCGTCGATCTTCGAGTCGAAGTCGTGGTACGGGGCCAGCGAGACGCCGTTGTTCTCCAGCGTGCCCTTCGAGCCCGTGTTCGACAGCAGCGTGCCGTTCGAGGTCGCGGCCTTGCCGACAGCCTCGGACACCAGGTCGGTCATGTTCTTGACGACCGTGCTGAGCATGACGGAGCAGTACTGCGTGGTGTTGCAGCCGTCCGAGTCGACCCAGATGACGGTGTACTTGTTGCCCGCGTTCGCGGCGGTGCCCAGACCGGCGCCACCAGCGACCGGCATGATGACGTCGGCACCCTGCGCGGCGAGCGCGTCCGACTTGGCCTTGCCCGCGTCCTGCTTGACGAAGTCGTTGGTGAACAGGCCGTCCTGCTTGGCCTTGTCCCAGCCGAGGACCTGGACGTTCTTGCCCTTGACCTCGTTGTACTTCTTCACGCCGTCGGCGAAGCCGTCCATGAAGATCGTCACCGGCGGGATCTTCATACCGCCGTAGGTGCCGACCTTGCCGGTCTTCGAGTAGCCCGCGGCCAGGTAGCCGGCCAGGTAGGCGGCCTGCTGGGTCTCGAACTGGATCGGGTAGATGTTGGCCTGGTCGCCGTTGCCCGAGTCCACGATGGAGAACTGGATCTTCGGGTTCGCCTTCGCGGCGGCGGTGGTCGCGTCGGCCATCAGACCGCCGACCGCCTGGATGTACTGGCAGCCCGCGCTGGCCTGGTTGGTCAGGTTCGGCGCGTAGTCCGACTGCGCCGAGGACGCGACGTAGCTGGTCTGGATGCCGGAGTTGGCACCCTTGGCCTTCTCCATGCCCGCCCAGGTGCCGGCGTTGAAGGAGTGGTCGTCGATGCCACCCGTGTCAGTCACCATGCAGGCCTTGAAGGCGGCGCCGGCGGCGCTGGTCGAGCCGCCGCTCGGCGTCTCGGCCGGCTTGCTACACGCGGCGGCGAACAGCGCCAGGCCGCTGGCCGCGACGAACGCGGCAATCTTCATCCCACGCACAGGGCGCAAGACGGTCTCCTCTCCCATGTGACGTCGCAAGTCCAGGTCTGCTGTTGCAAACAACTTGCGACGAATCTACGGACGGGAGATTACGCCTCTCCCTGCCCAACAGCGGATCATCGTGCCCGGTTGTTGAGCACCCGTTATGGCCGCGTGACTAAGAGGTGCACTGGGTCACCTCAGCCACCCGTCATGATCCCCGTCTTTGACGAATCTATCGCTTTTGTCGGAATCACGGGCCGGAACGGAGTACCTTGCTAGCGCCAGAAGACGGCTACTCCGGCGGTCACGAGGACCATGCCGATGATCCCGAAGAAGTGGCCCTTGGAGACCTCTTCCCGCTTGCGGACGGGGAAGACGGCGCCGAAGATCAGCAGCGCCAGGACGAGCTTGACGATCAGCTTCGCCGTCGGCGGCTCGTCACCTTCGTCCCGCAGCGGCGCCGACAGGGCGATCCCCGTGATCAGCTGGGTCCAGACGCCGATGAGCATCGCCTGGTTGATCCGGAACTTCCCGGCCAGCCACTGGGTGACCGCCCCGCCGAGCAGCAGCGCGAAGCCGATGAGGTGGGCGTAGAGCAGGACGTACCGAACGATCTCCTTCACGCCGCGCAGCTTACGCCAGTCGCCACACCTGCACGCCTGGCCCGTTCGCCCCGGGCACGACGCCGGCCGCGAGGTCCGCGCCGCCGTACAGGTTGACGCCGTCGGGGACGCCGAGGTCGAGCGGCCCGCCGGCGGCGCGCCGGGCCACCACCAGCAAGGTCTCCTCCGGCGTCTCGCGCAGGAAGGCCAGGACGTCGGCGGCGGCGTACACCCAGCGCAGGCCGCCGCGGCGCAGCGCCGGCTGCTCGGTGCGCAGCCTCACCAGCGACTTGTACGCCGAAAGCGTCTCCTGATCGGAATCGCTCGCCCGATTCCACGGCATCGGCGTACGGGAGTTCTCCCCGTTCCACCCGGTCAGGCCGAACTCGTCGCCGGCGAAGACCATCGGCGTACCCGGCATGGTCATCTGCAGGGCGACGGCGACCAGGTGCCGTTCCCGGGTCCCGGCGACCGTCCGCATCCGGGCCGAGTCGTGCGAGTCCAGCGGGTTCCACGAGTGCACCAGGGTCCGCCACGACATGCGGCCGCCGAAGGAGTGCACCGTGTCGAGCACCGACTCCGCCGTACGCCGCGGAACCCCGCCCGGAGTGCCGAAGAAGTAGTCGTTCGGGGTGTCCGGCGCACACAGCCAGGTCCAGATCGGCCGGGTGAACCCGCCGTAGTTCATGGTCCCCTGCCAGCCGTCCCGGTCGACGTCGCCCGTCGAGTCGTGCATGTGCTCCGCGACGAGCATCGCGTCCGGGCGTACGGCCATGATCTCGCGGCGCAGCAGCGCGGCGACTTCGTGCGTACGGTCTTCGTCGGCGCGGCGGCCGGTCATGTTCGCCACGTCCACCCGCCAGCCGTCGAGCAGCGGCGTCCCGTCCGGGGCGTGCAGCCACTTCCGCAGTACGCCGATCATCCGCTCGCGGGTCAGCGCGCTGCCCCAGTTGAGCTTGGGCAGGCTCTTGACGCCGTTCCACGACTCGTAGTCGCCGTCGGCCAGACCGTAGTCCGGGCCGAAGTAGAACATCTCGCGCTCCGGCGAAGCGGGGTCGGCCGCGGCGGCCTGGAACCACTCGTGCGCGTCGCCGCAGTGGTTCGTCGTGATGTCGCCGATCAGCCGCATACCCCGGGCGTGCACGGCGTCGGCCAGCCGCCGCAGCGCGTCGTCCCCGCCGAGCAGCGGATCCACCACGTCGAAGGTCGACGCGTCGTAGCGGTGGTTCGACCGAGCCGGGAAGATCGGCGTCAGATACACCGTGTTCACGCCGAGCGCCTGGATGTGGTCCAGGTGCTCGACGACGCCGTCCAGGTCGCCGCCGAAGAACTGCTCGGCGGTGCCTGGCCCCCGGCCGATCACCTCGTCGAGATCCCAGTCGCGCGGCAGCGCCCAGTCCGGGAGGCTGTCCTTGTCGAGCTGCCCGGCAGCGGCCGAGCGGGCGTACCGGTCCGGGAAGATCTGGTAGACGATCGCGTCGGTCATCCACTCCGCTGGAGCGTCGTAGGCGACCAGCCGGAAGTCGGTGGCGTCGGTGAGGTCCCCGGCCACCACCCCGGCGGCGGTCAGCCAGTAGGGCTCGCCCTCCTCGGGCAGGAAGTAGAACCGGTAGTTCGTCACCGGGTTCCGCGCCTCGTAGTGGATGACCCACCACTCGCCTTCGTGATGGCGTACCGGCAGGAAGCGCGGTTCCCCGTCCGGGGTGCCCCGCAACCAGACCTCCCGGACCCGTGACGCTGCGGGTACGCGTACCCGCAGCGTCACGGTCTCGCCCAGCGCGGGCCGAGCGGTGGAGACGTAGAGCGAGGAACCGTCGTGATGGGGTTGGTCGATCAGACGCATGTCGCGTCCCCTTCTGGTGAGAAGTCGACGTTTCATCCCACGCGATGGTGGGGTCGCGACATGGTGACGGTCAGCCCTTCACCGCACCCGCGGTGAGGCCGTTGACGATGTACTTCTGGAGATAGAGGAAGACGCCCACGGTCGGGATCGCGGTGAGCAGCGTGCCCGCCGCGAACATGCCGAAGTTGACGTTCCGCTCCCCCGCGACCATGCCGTAGAGGCCGACCGCCAGGGTCTTGGACTCGGCGTCGCGGAGGAAGACGTTGGCCATCAGGAACTCGCTCATCGTGCCGATGAAGGCCAGCATCGCGGTGACCGCGAGGATCGGCGCGACCAGCGGCAGGATGATCCGGAAGAAGATCTGGACGTGCGAGGCGCCGTCGACGGTGGCCGACTCGTCCAGCTCCTTCGGGACCGTGTCCAGGAAGCCCTTCATCAGCCAGGTGTTCACGCCCAGAGCCGTGCCCATGTAGAGCAGGAGCAGGCCGGCCGTGGTGTCGAAGCCGATGTAGCGCCAGTTCTCGGTGATGTCGGTGAACAGGATGAAGATCGCGACGATCGCCAGGAACTGCGGGAACATCTGCACCAGCAGGAGCGCCATCAGACCGACCCGGCGCCCCTTGAAGCGCATCCGGCTGAACGAGTACGCCGCCGAGAAGCTCAGGAAGACGCTGGCGAAGGCCGAGATCAGCGCGATGACCAGCGAGTTCACGAACCAGTGCGCGAACGGGTACCGGGAGTCGGTGAACAGATGCTCGAAGTTGTCCAGGCCCGCCCCCGTCGGCCACAACTTGGTCGAGGCCAGCGTGCCCAGCGGGTTGAGCGCCGCCGAGACCACGAAGACGATCGGGAAGAGCGAGAAGATCGCCACGACGACGGCGACCAGATGCCGCCAGCCCGTCCGCTTGAACCAGGTCACGAGTAGACCTCCTCGAGCGACCGGCTGCGCCGGAATCCGATGATCGACATGACGGCGACCAGCGTGAAGATGATCACCGAGACGGCCGCCGCGAACCCGAGCTGCGCGATGCCGCCGAAGGCCAATCGGTAGGTGTAACTGATCAGCAGGTCGGTCGCCCCGACGGTGGCGTTGTCGATGGCGTACGGACCGCCGTCGGTGACCAGCTTGATCGCGTTGAAGTTGTTGAAGTTGTACGCGAACGAGGAGATCAGCAGCGGGGTCAGCGCGACCAGCAGCAACGGCAGCGTCACGCGCCTGAAGCCTTGCCAGGGCGTCGCGCCGTCGATGCTGGACGCCTCGGTCAGCTCCTTCGGGATGGCCTGCAGGGCGCCGGTGGCGACGAGGAACATGTAGGGGAAGCCGAGCCACAGGTTCACGAGGATCAGCGACATCCGGGCCGTCGTCGGCTGGCCGAGCCAGTCGATGTGCCAGCCGAACAGGTTGTTGATCAGGCCGAAGTCCTTGTTGAACATGTCCCGCCAGACCAGCAGCATCGC